>JAFSTL010000101.1 GCA_017450545.1 Alphaproteobacteria bacterium | reverse complement strand
TTTATCCATTGTTCGTATTCGCATCTCTTAATACACCGTTACAGTTTTTTGCTATAGATGACACAATTTTTTCAGAGATATCCGAAATTTTTTCATCCTTAAGGGTCTCTTTGTCTGATTGCAGTTGCACTTCCAGAGCAACGGCTTTATTCTCTGCTCCAATTGCTTCGGATTCATATATGTCGAAAATTTTGACATCCTTTATTTCTGAGATATGTTGTTTTTTTATAGCATTTATAATATCCGCTGCCAAAACTGTTTTATTTACTATAAATGAAAAATCACGAGTAGTCATTGGGTATTGCGATAATTCTATAGATGTGGGGATCTTGTGTTTATAAAAACTTGGAACATTATCTAAAAACAATTCGAAACAAACTACAGGAATATTTATGCCAAATTGCGATAGAATTTTCGGATTTATTTCTCCGAAATAAGCAAGTGTGGTGTCTTTTTGGTATATATACGTTCCACTACGTCCTGGGTGATAGTACTTTGGTGCATTTAGGTGCAATCTATAATTTATTTCAAGGATATTCATCAAACGCTCTAAAATCGCTTTTATATCAAATATAGACACATTTTGTTGCGACTTCAGCCAATTTCGTTCAGTTGACTTACCTGAAATTGTGGCTATTAAAACTTCTCTTTCCTGAACGTCTGTTCGATTGTTCTTAAAATCACGCCCAACTTCAAAAAATTTCACATTTATTTGGCTTTTATTTATTGCATTCTTTACTGCATGTAAATGAGAGGCAACAAGCGTGGGACGTAATGTAGAAAATTCCGTTGACGCTTCATTTAATTCTATCAACGCGGTTTCATTCCCAAACATTGTTGCTGTCTTGCTGTCCATAAACGGAAAAGTTTTTATTTCAAAATATCCGTTATACATCAAAGCATCTGACAATTTATCTATGGTAGATATTTGAGGACATTGTCCAGCCGTTTGTAATCCTTCCTCATGTATGTTTTCATATCCTTCGAGGCGCAATATCTCCTCTATAACATCTTCCTCTATTTTGAGGTCGTGTCTCCAACTCGGAGTGTCAAGAACTATTTTGTCTGAGGTTTTTGTTTTCACATTTAGTCCCAATTTCGTGAGTTTTTCGGACGACTTTGCAAATATTTGTTCAGAAAGTCCAGTTAAAGCATTAAATTTTGAATAAGTTAATTCAACTTCATGTGTATTTTTCGGTAAAGTTCCATAGCTGTTTATATTTGAGATTTCACAACGGCAACATTGTGAGAGCAATTTTGCAACGTATTTTAAGGCATACTCCACGTTATTTGGGTCTGTACCTCGCTCAAATCTTATTCTGGAATCGCTTGTTATTCTCAGTCGCTGACCAGCATTAGCAATAGCAACTTTGTTAAAATGCGCACTTTCAATTAGAATATTCTTCGTTTCATTTGAATATCCAGTTTTTACCCCTCCCATTATTCCAGCTATCGAAAAAATTTCATCATCGTTACCAACAACGACCGCGCCTTCAGGCAAGGTTACTTGTTTATTATTCAGCGCATCCAAAATTTCGCCTTGCCGTGAATCACGCACTTGTATTTGTTGAGGTAATTTATCCAAATCATATATATGCAAAGGTTGTCCAATATCCAGACAAACATAGTTCGCTATATCTACTGGCAAAGAAACCAAATTTTGGCCAACAGCCTTCAATCGTCGAGCAATATACTCCGGCGTTGTTCCTGCGATATTGCGTATTGCTAATGTTGAAAAATAGTCACAATTTGGTGTGTTTATTGATATATCTATTGTGTTTTCAACATTCTCTGTAATCTCACATTTTCCCAAATCAAGTAACTCACCAGCACCAATAGCCGACAAATCCCGTGCAATGCCTCTAACGCTGAAGCAATCTGCTCTATTCGGCGTTAGGCTAACATCGAATATCACATCATCCAATCCTAGTGCATCCACCAATTCCTGACCAGGGATAACAGAACTTGGCAACTCTATGATGCCATCGGCTTCGTCGCCCAGAGCTAGTTCCCGGCTTGAACACATCATGCCCTGGCTCTCAATTCCACGAATTTTTCCTTTTTTCAGCGTCTCACCACTTGCAGGAATGACCGCGCCTTCCAGAGCAACCGCGACGTATATCCCTGAGCGTGCGTTTGGGGCGCCACACACTATTTGCAATAACTTATCGCCAATGGTTACTTTACATACGTGTAACTTATCCGCATTTGGATGCTGCACCGCTTCTTCAATATGCCCCACGACAAAGTGTTTTAATTTCTCTCTACTATCAATAATTTCTTCAACTTCTATGCCTAAACAAGTCAATAAATCAGATATTTCTGTATACGACAAATCTGTTCTTATATGATCTTTCAACCAATTAAAAGTAAATTTCATCTCAAAACACTTTCGTCACACTCATGCGTCCCCAGTATATCAGAGATGTACGGAAACAGAAATGTCACCGACGCTGTTTGTCGAAATAAGCATACTTATTTTATTTGTATATCATGTATATATAACACACTTGTATTCCCTGGCGTTCTAAATGGACTGCCGGCAATAATCGCAGCTTTTGCCCCATCTGTGACATCGAAATTTTTGCATATCATATCTTTAGATACGTCGATCATCTGTGAAAAATTAAACAGTTCGTCAATTAAAAATGCTCTAATTCCCCACAGCAAAGACAATTTGTGCTGAGTTTTCACGTTCGGAGTGAGAGCTATAATAGGCAAACCAGGGCGTCCGTTTGAGATATCTATAGCGCTTCGTCCAGTCTCTGTAAACACTACAACAAATCCTATTTCGTTATTTTTAACAGCATTTTTCACCACTGTAGCAAAAGTTGAAATATTATCAAAGCTTTGATTAAAATTTAGCCCATCCGCTTCAGCTCTCAGTGCAACTTTAGCCATGGTTTTTACTGCTTCTTCAGGGAAGCTACCACTAGCACTTTCCGCAGAAAGTCCGACGGCATCAGCGCCCTCGGCTACAGCGCAAGCGACATCGGAAACCTCAGCTCGTGTTGGAACGTGGCAGGAAGTCATAGATTCCAGCATCTGTGTTGCAACAACAACGGGCTTCTTGTGTTGCCTTGCCTTATCTATCAGCATTTTTTGAAGGCTAGGCACTGCCTCACACGGCATCTCAACGCCAAGATCTCCCCGAGCGACCATTATCGCGTCTGCAACACTCAAAATTGCATCAATTCCCTCAATCGCTGAGGGTTTTTCTATCTTAGCTAAAATTCCAACGCCTGCATTAACAAATTTCCTTGCATATATGACATCTTCTGCAGTTTGAACAAATGAAATCGCGACCCAGTCTGCATCAATTTCGCCGGCTATTGCAACGTCATTTTTATCTTTCTCTGTCAAGGCACTAATCGGAAGTATCGCATTTGGAATATTGACACCTTTTTTGTTTGACAGAATGCCCCCATCTATTACTTCAGTAATTATCTTATTTCCATCATTACTTTCAATTCGCAACCTAATCTTTCCGTCATCTAGAAGCAACTCAGTGCCTTCTTTCAGTGCGTCGAAAATTTCCGGATGTGGCAAGGTCACCCTTTTTGAATTACCAAATTCTTTTTCCATGTCAAGGACAAACTTCGCTCCTTGTTTCAATGAAACGCTACCATTCTCGAAAATGCCGATACGTATTTTGGGACCTTGAAGATCCATCATAATGCCTAGCGGCTTGCCAATTTCCTGCTCAATTTCCCTGATTATTGAAGCATTCTGGCGGTGAGTGTCATGTGTCCCATGAGAAAAATTTAACCTAAAAACATCTGCACCAGCAGTCGCTAGTTTCTGTATCATCTCCTTAGAACTGCTCGCCGGCCCTAGCGTTGCCACTATCTTTGTTTTTCTGCTTTGTTCCATTTTTCCACAAACCACTTTTATCACCAACACTATCACC
>JAFSTL010000100.1 GCA_017450545.1 Alphaproteobacteria bacterium | reverse complement strand
GATATATTTAAAAAAATAGCAAAAGAAGTTATTCAAATTAACTGACATAAACAACAAAAGTTATTGTCTTTAAATGTGCTCATAACCGCGAGAAGTAATGATGCGTCCACGCGGTGTTTTCTGGATTAAGCCTTGCTGTATAAGATATGGCTCGATGACCTCTTCAACGGTATTAGCCGATTCAACCAAAGCTGCGGAAATCGTGTCAAGCCCCACAGGCCCCCCCCCGAACAAATCACGAATAACTTCAAGATATTTCTTGTCCTCTGAATCAAGTCCTATTGGATCAACATTTAACTGGTTCAAAGATATATCTGTTGTGTTGAAATCTATATTCTGTTGTCCCTTAACACTTGCAAAATCACGAACGCGCCGAAGCAACCTGAATGCAATCCGTGGAGTCCCGCGAGAACGGCGCGCAATCTCACGAGCAGCATCCTCATCAATATTAAAATTGAGCAACTTCGCATTTCGGATAATAATAGAACTCAATTCATCGATAGTGTAAAAATCGAACCGAAGGGGTATACCAAAACGTTCACGAAGGGGTTGTGAAAGCAGACCAAGCCTGGTTGTCGCAGCAACGACCGTAAATGGCGGAATGTCAAGACGAATAGATTTTGCCGATTGCCCCTCGCCAATAAGTATATCAATTTTGAAATCCTCCATTGCTGGATACAACATTTCCTCAACTGCGGGAGACATGCGGTGTATTTCATCTATAAACAATACATCGTGCTCATTCATATTGGTCAGAATAGCCGCCAAATCGCCTGGTTTTGTCAAAATAGGTCCCGAGGTTATTTTTATTGCAGCTTGCATCTCATTTGCTATCACCTGCGCCATCGTTGTTTTACCCAGACCTGGAGGACCTGATAGCAAGACGTGATCCAACGCCTCTTCCCTAGCCCTTGCTGCGCCTATAAAGACACTCAGATTTTTGCATATCTCCTGTTGTCCGGTGAAATATTCCAAAGTTTTGGGTCGTAATGACCTATCGGCAACACCATCTTCGCTAAGTATGTTGGGAGACACCACTCTGTTCATATCCTCACCTCACATGAAATTTTATCATGAAGCACGCTAACTCTATTTTAGCAACGTCTCCGGATCTATCGCTGTTCTGCCTTGAGATGTAATTTCATTTATTTCAAAGTATAGTTGCGGTTTCGTTGCTATTGAGCCAGTTTTCCCAACTTTGCCTATAATCGTTCCTTGCTTGACTTTCTGTTTGACATTCACAGTAGCTTCTTGTAGATTTGAGTAAATCGACATAGTTTTTTTGTATGGGTGCTTGACAACCACCGTGATTCCATATGCGGCCGCATCTCCACTTGGAACGCCAGCAATCACAACGACACCGTCCGCTATTGCCTTGACTGGGGTTCCAGCTGACGCATCGATAATTATGCCACCTTCGTTATTAAAGTGTTGTGAAATCTTCGCTTTCCCATCAGCTATCGGCCAAATATAATCACTTTTGGTTACTACTGTTTCAGAAAAAGGTTCCGATTGCTCTGTAATTTCTTGGACAGATACATTGTCGACTTGATTCTCATTAGGCAATTCATCTTTATTAGGAATTACTGCAACCTCAGGGTCAACTCGTTGTTCATCTATATCCGTGTGCGGAACAACAATCAGCCTTTGCCCTTCGTATAAATGGTAAGGTTGCTCAAGTTGATTCATTTTTATTAACTCGGAACGTTTCATTCCATATCGTTTAGCAATGCTTTCGACAGTGTCATCACCGGATACTTTGTGGTATGGCGTTACTTTTTTCACTTGAACGATTTCGGGCAAATCACCGCCATCCCGCGAACATCCTCCCAACAATAAAGTAAATATAGCTAATTTAAAAAATGTGTCTTTATTCATGAAAACAACTCCCTCAAAATATTAATTTCATTTTTGGCAGTCATGTTGATAGTCATCGGCGTTACAGAAACATAATGACTGTGCACCGCTCCAAGATCTGTTGAAAAATCACGATTGGTGTCCTCCCTTCTGTATTCAGCAGCCCCAATCCAGAAATATGGATCACCACGTGGATCTATGAAGCGAATTACATGGTCATTTATGGCTCTTGAGCCTTGACTTGTCACTTTTATGCCTTTAACTTCTGAAACTTGACAAGCTGGAAAATTTACATTCAAAAAAACTCCCTTATTAAATTTGTAATTATCTATTATAACTTTTAAAACAACAGGAGCATACGTCTCTGCCACATTCCAATTCGCTTTTCCATCTTTTGTTAATCTTTGACTAAACGCTATGGCAGGAATATCAAACAAGCAAGCTTCAATAGCTGCAGCGACTGTCCCAGAATAAGTTACGTCATCCGCTAAATTGGCATCCAGATTTATTCCAGAAAACACAAAATCCGGCTTTTCCTTCAGCAAATACCTCAGTGCCATAATGACACTGTCTGTGGGCGTTCCATTAACAGAAAAATGGTGATCGTCGTGCTCCTTCATGCGCAACGGAGTGTTCAAAGTTAATGAATGCCCAGCTCCACTCATATTTGAATTGGGAGCAAAAACGTAAACATCATCTGAAAACTTTTTGGCTATTTTTTCTAAAAGTGCAATTCCTGGCGCATCTATACCATCATCGTTGCTAACTAAAATTCTCATCAGCACTCCTCTGTTAAGTATCGTATTATAAGATTCAGTTTCATAATTCCTTCATCCGTTAAAATCATATCATCACCCATACTAATAATATATGAATTTGCGCGCAATTTGTCCAATTTGGCGTTCAGTCCATATTTTGTCTTTATGTGATTGCTTATATCTTTTAGCTTTATTCCGAATTTTGAACGTAATCCCATTAGTAAACGTTCTTTAAATTCATCTTCTTCTGTTAATTTTTCTTCACAGAATGTGATACCGGCACTTGCCCATTTTAGCCATTCTTCATTGTCTGCAATTTGTGCTATAGCTATTTTCCTTCCTCCTATAGAGCATCTCGAATGGGCGCCGGGACCGAGTCCGAAATAATCCTCATATCGCCAATACGAAATGTTATGGCGGCCGTAATGTCCATTTTTCGCAAAATTTGACACTTCATACATTTCAAACCCATTGCTTTTCGCCACTTTGATTGTTGTTTCGAAGAATTCGCTTGAAGAACTGGGCGGAGAAAGACGTTTTGCATCAATCATGTCTTTTATCTTTGTATTTGATTCCACTATTAGTTCATATAATGAAATATGCTGTATCGGGAAGAGTAAAACTGCATTTAATTCGTCTTCCCATGAAGCTAAGTTTTGACCAGGTCTGTTATATATCATATCAACGGAAACATTATCGAAAATCTGCGTCATATCCATAACACAATCTATAGCATCCGTTGCAGAATGTATTCGTCCGAGCATTTTTAAATCATGGTCAATTATCGATTGAACACCTATCGATAACCTATTTATACCTGCGCTCTTAAATGAATGTGCTTTACTTTTGTTTATAGCTTTGGGATTTGCTTCTAACGTTATTTCAACTGTTTCGCTTAATTTAAAGTGTTTGCTTATTTCGTCCAATATTTTTGCCACAAACCACTCCGGCAGAAGCGAAGGCGTCCCTCCACCAAAATATATGCTGGTAATTTGTTCATCGTGATAATATCGGCTTTTGTATTCGTGCAGCACTCGTATGTATGCATTGCACCAAGCTCCGTAATCTAACGTCTTATTGCATGGAATGCTATTAAAATTACAATAATAACACTTAGAAAGACAATACCCCCAATGTATATATATAGTGCTCATGTTATT
>JAFSTL010000099.1 GCA_017450545.1 Alphaproteobacteria bacterium | reverse complement strand
TGTAATAAGCAAATCTGAAACATGTTTAGTTGAAAGTAAGGATTCGGTTATACGTCGAAGATTGGCACGGTTTCATCGACGAACAAGTTGCTATTCAAAGGCTATGGATATGATTTCCGCCTCTTTGCTTTTGCTGTTTAATGAGGAACTTCTTTATTCGATAATAGGTTAGGGGTCCCCAAATTTTGGGGGATATTCTGAAACGATGCTAGTCAAGAACCTAGTGCAAGTGCTGCTAAATTTTTTCGAGAATTAATCCAAAATATACTATATAAAGTTCGCTCTATTCAGGTTGATGGGGGCTCTAAATTTATGATAAATTTTGAGAACGTTTGCAAGGAATTGACAATCCCGCTGTTTGTTCTACCGCCTGCACACAGCCTTGCACGGCCTACCACAACTGAAATACATTTCTAATATATATGTTCCGGAAGCTCTTTTGCCTCACATCCGTCTGAAATTACCCCCACATCGCAGCGTTTGAAAGAAATTTTGATATTTATTTTCTGTGTTCTTTAAAAATCTTTATATTCTTAGTCCTGTCGCGTCTAAAAATTAATCCAGAAAGATTTGCCGCAGTAAAATCTTTTTTGCATATTTCATCCGCCAACTTTTGAAGCAAAAAATATGAAATTAAATGTTTGCCTTTTGGTGAGAGTTTGTATATAATCTTTTCCAGGATGCGTATTCGCAGAGCCAAATGCAAACCTTTGTATTTGCTCATATCTATATATTCTCCTTTAAATAACTCCTGCAGGTACGCATTCACAATTTCATCTAGACAATCATTTGCAATATTTAGACGCTCTATTGTTTTGTTTATGCTTTTTATATTTAATCCATATTTTCCAGAAAATTCATCATAAGCTTTCCTCCACCTGACGCGCTCGTATATATCTTGTTCATTTGATGGGTCTTTCACGTAATCAGTTATATCAAAACGTTGCTTTAAAGTTTCTTTTATATCATTCGGCGAAAATTGCAGTAATGGTCTAACTAAAAAAATGTCATTGAAACTCGAAACGGATTTGATGGAGGTCAATCCTTTTAGCGCAGACCCCCGAGATAGCCGCATAAAAAATGTTTCCCACTGATCCAGCGCGTGGTGAGCTGTCATCAAGACATCTGAGCCCGTTTCCTGGCAGTATTGAAATAGAAACTTATACCGCGCTCTGCGTGCCTTTTGTTCAATGCTTCCAGTAATTTCTGCCGAATGTTCCCACGTGAAAACCTTATACTTTATCGAATTCCGCTTCAAAATTTCGATTGTCGGAAGTATTTCTGTTGAAGATTCCGGGCGAAGTTTATGGTCTACGATGCATGCGTATACATTCATACCATGTGCAGTTGCGTATTCATTTGCAAGCAATGTCAAACATAAGCTATCTGCACCTCCGGACAATCCAACAACCCAAGTGTGACCGGATACCCCTAATTTTTCTATTTCATCAGCAAATAATGCATCTGTTATTGTCACTGCGCTATCATTTTTTTTATATTTTCAACCGTAAATCCAAACTTCTCAAACAAAGCAGAGAAAGTCCCAGATTCGCCAAACTGAGCAATACCAAAAATAACATCGTCTTCCTGCGTTTTATATTTATACCAAATATCTGGTGAACCGGTTTCAATGAACAACTTGCGACCTCTCAACAAATCTTGCTTATACCCGGCAGATTGCTGATCAAACAGTTCCAAGCAAGGCGCAGAAATTACTCGAACATCATAGTTATTCAGTTCATCCTTCACTTGCATAGCTAACGCGACTTCAGAACCGGTTGCGATTATCGATATTTTTTCTCGCCCACCATCATTAAAACCTGCTAATTCATACATACCTTTTTCACAAAGATTGCTATCTGTATGTATTTTCCGGACATTGTCTACAACTTCTCGAGATAAAATCAGTGCCGTTGGTGTTGTCCGATTTAAGACAGCCAATTCGATACATTCTGCAACTTCGACATCACAAGCTGGACGCATTACGTTCAAATTCGGCATTAGTCGCAACGATGATAGTTGCTCTATCGGTTGATGGGTTATGCCATCCTCTCCGACTGCTATCGAATCATGCGTCAAAACAAATATCGGAGCAATTTTCATAAGCGCTGCGTTCCTGATTGCCGGGCGCATATAATCGCTGAAAACCAAATACGTGCCGCCATACGGTATAAATCCCTCGATGGCAAGCCCATTCATAGCGCATCCCATTGCATGTTCCCGAATGCTATAATTCATATAATCGCCACTAAAATCTGAGGCTGTGATAATTTTGTTATGTTCAGAAATCGTAGCGGTTGAATGAGATAAATCAGCAGCTCCACCAATGATATTCGGAAAATACTGACATAATTCGCCAAAAACAACGCCACAAGGCTCGCGTGTCGATGTTTTGTTTGGCGATTTTATAAACTTATCTTTTAATTCATTTATAATATTGTGTAATTTATCTGCATCTAGGCGATATTCAGTTTCAGGAGCGCCTATTTCAGATTTTTCCCACAAAACCTCGCTCGGTATTTCAAACGGCTTTTCAGAAAAACCGAAACTTTTTCTGAATTTTCTGGCATCTTCCTTGGAAATAAATCGGCTGTGACAGGCATTCGTTCCGCATTTTTCTGCTGGATAACCAATTTTAGTCTTAAACGAAACAAAAACCGGTTTTGTCGCATTTTTAGCCTTATTTAAAGCTGTTCTAATATCGTCATAATCATGACCATTTGCCTCAACTGTTCCAAAGCCATATGAGCGAAATCTGGAAATATTGTCTGTCGTAAATTCTGAAGCAAAACCATCGACGACGACATTATTATTGTCAAAAAGCACAATCAAATTGTCCAAATTTAATTTCGATGCCAATGTCATAGCTTCGTGCGACACGCCCTCCATTAAGCATCCGTCGCCTGTTATGACGTATACCTTGCTTTTTAGTCCCTTTTTCTTCAGCGCTATTGCGAATCCAACTGCTGTCGCTATGCCTTGCCCCAGCGCGCCGGTCGTCATTTCAACGCCGATGTCCTTATCTAATTTCGGATGCCCTTGACAGCGCGCTCCAAGCTTGCGAAATTTTTTCAAATCATCTAACGAAAGCGCTGTCCGTTGCGTCAGATATACCGTCGCATAAAGCATAGGGCTTGCATGTCCAGCCGACAGTATCAGTCTGTCCCTGTCAGCTTTTCCTGGTGCGAAATCAATAAATTCGTTGAAAAGAACGGACATAACATCCGCAAATCCAAGCGGAGTTCCCTGGTGCCCAGAATTTGCTTCATT
>JAFSTL010000098.1 GCA_017450545.1 Alphaproteobacteria bacterium | reverse complement strand
TCAAACACATTGTGTTCAAAAACACCAAATTCCTTGCTATGTTCTTTTATAGAATTCTCTAAAATTTTTACACGAAACTCATTAAAATACGCATTAATTGTGTTACGATTTATGGATAAAATTTTAGCTGTCGTGCTTGCTGTTAAATCGTCACAAAAGTACTTCATAATTTTTTTATCTTGTAATCGCTCAAACGCCTGTATTTCATACTCTCTCACCATATCTCTTTCAGAGATGCTAGTCAAGAGCCTTTCATTTTAATACAACTTGCTGGAAATGCAGAAACAACTTGATGCACGTGAGGTATTCATAAAAATCTGTAAACAATTATTTCAATTTATACGTTGTAGCTTTGCCTTTACCGTATTTTACTATATATGAATTTGCAACCAGTTGTGCCAAGTGTTTCTTGACAGTGTTTTTATTCGCATCAGCAAAAATAGTTATTTCGCTAATGTTAAGTTCATGATGTTCGTGAATAATGTCCAGTATACGGCGAGACAGATTTGATAATTTCGATAATTCACTAAGCCTTGCCATATTTAACTTTGTCTCAAAATGAGTTTTTTGTCTTAATAACGATTGCAAGAAAAAGAGTAGCCATGGTTCGTAATTTGTCTCGTGCTGTAGAGTATTTTGTGTTTTTCTTAATGCTAAATAATATGCTTCTTTGTTTTTCTCCATAATACTTTCAAGTGAACTGTATGGTATGTACGTATATCCGGATTGTAACAAAAGTAGCGCAGTAAGTATTCGAGATAATCGCCCATTGCCATCTTGAAATGGATGAATTGCTAGAAAGTGCACAATAAATATGCCAATAATCAATAAAGGATGGATATCATTTTGTTTAATTTGACCAGTAAACCAATTCACTAACTGTTCCATCTGAAATGGTATATCAAATGGCGAAGCTGTCTCAAATACAACTCCAACACTGTTTCCTGCGCTGTCAAATGCCTCAACTCTGTTTGGGAGTGTTTTATATGCACCAGCATGTCTTATATCTTTATCCGAAAATTTCAGCAAAATTTTGTGTAATTGTTTAATTAAATTTTCAGAAAAATTCATATTTTGGTGCGAAGTAAAAACCAAATTACAGGCTTCAGAATAGCCAGCTACCTCCCGTTCATCTCGAGAAAGAAAAGATTTGACTTCTAAGTTCGAAAGCAATTCTTCAACTTGCCGATCTGAAAGCGTCACTCCTTCTATCCTTGTTGAAGAGCCAATACTTTCAATTGTGGCAATTTTTTTGAGCGATACTAACTTTTCTGGAGAAATTTTTCCAACCAGTGCCCAAGAATTCTTAAAACTGTCGAGTTCAGAGATAGTCTGTAAAATCTTGTTTGTTATTTTTATGCCGGCTAAGTCAATCACAACTCTTTCCCAATATCCGTAATCTTATCCAATTATACCCGATTTGATACGTGTTAGCCATGCTCACAATTTAAGAGTTTTGAGTATGATTCCCAGATGTGGGAAAATGAAGATGTTTAGTGTACTCAAAAATTATGCTTATAAATGAGAGGGAAAATGATATACGGATACGCGAGGGTAAGTACGCAGGCTCAGGCTAAAGATGGTAACAGTCTTGAGTCGCAATCACTGGAATTACGGAAAACCGGGGCTGAGAAAATTTTTTCTGATGCGTTTACCGGGACGGTAACTGAGCGCCCAGAGCTAGACCGGCTTCTGGCGCAGATGCAATTCGGCGATACTATCGTTGTGACGAAGTTAGACAGAATTGCTCGAAATCTGAAGCAGGGCATTGAATTAATAGATACGCTCAATGAATGCGGAATAACGGTAAACGTACTTAATATGGGCGTGATAGATAATACGCCGACCGGTAAACTCATTCGAAATATTATGCTTTCGCTTGCTGAATGGGAGCGAGATATGATTATCCAGCGTACTCAGGAGGGCAAGCATATCGCAAGGCAAAACCCGGAGTATCGAGAAGGTAGACCACGGAAATATAACAAAGCGCAAACAGCGCACGCACTGGATTTGTTAAAAACGCATTCCTATAGACAGGTAGCCAACATGACCGGCATCAGCAAAGCAACATTGGTGCGTATGAAATCCGCAATGCCTACTCTTTGAGAAGCTTTTCTACTTCCTCCTCAGTAATACCGAGACATTTTGCGATAAGATTGTTATCAAATCCCTCAGCTTGCATAGCAAGTGCATTCTTCTTGCGCTCTTCTTCCATTTCTTTTTCGTATTCTTGCTTATAGTCTTGCCATTCTTGTGGATCGATATGTATTAGATTTTCTAAATCTCGTTGTTCTAAGCCTTGTTTAAGTAACTTTTGATTTATTGCCTCTTCTTGAGTTAATTCTGCGCTTACTCCATACCCTATCGTATAGCTACTAATCCAGCGGTATAAGTCCTGAAACTCATCGCGGATGGTTTTTTCCCATGTCCAAAGCGTATCGTCATTTTTGGATAAGGTGTCGGAGAGCTTCTGGAATGCTTTTTCCCGTAGCTCTGCTCCCAGTTTGTCGGTTTTCACAAATTCTTCAAGCCCTGGCGTTAGTGGCTGAAGTATACATTTGAGAAGCATAATATCTCTATTATAGTTGTACACGAAATCTTTTAGAGTTTTTATACGCGTTAGTATCATTATTTTCCTTTCTTCAGCAATTCTTCCGCTTTTTCTATAGACACCCCGAAGGTTTCTGCGATGATTTTTGCGTTTTCTTTGCGCTCTTCTTCTCTGCCTTCGTCTTTCGCAGTTTTGATATCCGAAGCGTAGTCTATTAGTGCTTTTTCGCGCACTTTCGTTATGAACTGCGCTCGGATGTTACGAAACTCGTCGACTTGCCATATACACGCTATGAGTTCACCTAAAGACGGATTGAATACCTTGCGTTTACGGGAATGCTCGGATGGTATATTGGTGCTTAATATCCGTTCCGCCTCAATGCGCTCCGCATCTGAGTTACTCACCAGACCATCTGGTCTTAACCCAACCTCTGCTCCTTTTTTGTAGAGCACCCCACCTACTTTCAGGTAAAATTTCTCTGTGCCGACGAGCTCTGCTAACGCATCGACTTTCTTGGTAATCTCTGCCTCCTCCGCTACTCGAAAATGAGACACAGCACCAAGCTTAGGATTTAGGGTAGAACGGTAACTATTTGTCCAAATTGCTTTCACTCATAAAAGTATCACGCAAGCTCTCAAGTGTCAATTCTCCACTGACTATCATTTCAATGGTCTTAGCTCGGATTTGTTCCGCTGAAAACACAGCATTGTCGCACTGTATGAAAAGCTGGGTCGCATTAAATCGCATTAGTCCCCTCAAGCCAAATTTTGTCTCATATGTTATAAACTTATACACACATAAAATGCTTTACAAAAGCATCAAAATATTGCAATATAATTCACATAGGTTCGATTGAAGTAGTGATATGTCTAAAACGTTGACTGTAAGGCTTGATGAAGAAGTAATAGAAAAGCTGAAGGAGATGGCGAAGGTTAATTTAAGAACCATCAGTAAAACCATAGAGTTTTTGGTTAGAGAACATTTGGCGAAAGAAGAGTCTTTTGATGAATATTTCAAGCGCGAGAAGCCGTATATCGATCATGCTTTAGGACAAAAAGCCGTATCGCTGAAATTCGAAGATGTTTTCCATGACTGAACTTGTGTATGCCCCCGATTTTCTTGAAGACATAGATTGGTTGCGTAAAAACAACAGAAAACTGTTTGAAAAAGTTCGAGACTTGGCTTTAGATGTGGCTAAGCATCCTACAAATGGTTTGGGTAAACCAGAACGTCTTAGGTACTGCGACAGTGTGGTGTATTCACGGAGAATTGATAAGAAAAACAGATTAGTTTATGAAATTGTAAACACCAAATGCGTAAAAATGCTAAGATGTTTGAACCATTACAATGACAGACGATTTTTTTGATGTGGTACTTGTTATCCCCACTAATGAAGAGTATTAATTTTGAATTAAACATCATATTACATGTTTTTATACTATTTATCCGCATATTCCAAGTTGCTGTTTAGTTCATCTTCTATTTGTCCAAACCGTTTTATATCATCTTTCGAATATTTAGAATGTTCAATTTGTGATAAAGCAAAGTACTTTTTTAAAGTAGGACGAAGTTGTAACAACTTTGCCACAACTTCAGGCAACCTGACGACATCATCAGGATTTCCATGATACATATCTGCAACAATTTGAATAAACGATTTTTCAACTTCATCTGAAGTTTTGTCAGATAGTAAAACGTTTATTACATCCGGTAAATATTCTTCATATTCACATATTGCACTAGCTGCGTTGTATTTATACAGATCATATGGATCCCAATCTTTGCAGAAGATATCAAAAACATCCGCCACGATTTGATCATATTTTTTTATTGCGTATATCGGACTTGTCATTTTTTCGCCCCATTCCTTTTGGTGTTTTTAACTCGATTTTCCCTCGAACACCTCTAAAACCTTTGCGTTCTGCTTCTGTTAGATTGTGCGTTACTTTCGTCGTTTTCGGCTTCAATACTGAGCTAAACTTAGCTCCGATGTTTTTCGATACCTTCCATACGAGTTTGACCAGCTTGCCACCGCAGTATGTCAGGATTATGTCGGATCCGGCTGACTGAATAACCTCTTTCGGAGAACCACCGTCTGCATATGCTGAATATCCCGGTATCAGCAGGTGAATGAAGCCTTCGGCAAGCCCAGTATAAATTGTTCGAATACCTTCCTCTGTATTCCGCTCAAAATCCTCAGCAACCATCTCAGCTTCCGCATACTTTGCCAGGAAACTCTTCGCTTTCTCGCCTTTGACACTACCGTGCAGGTCTACTTCAGTTTTGATTTCTCCGAGTGTATACCTCTCAGATTCAGCAATGATTTCCTTGCCATGTTCGTTTAGATACTGCTTGATTAATCTAGCTCGCATCTCTGGATTTTCAGCATTCGGTAGCATCGAATTAATCTTGTCAAGAGCCTTAGCGCGACTCTTTGCCCTTTCAGCTCTTAGTTCTTTGGTTTTTCTGATATTCTCCTCGTTTATTTCCTTTGATTCTTCCTCTGCTTGTTGCATTGTGGCGCCTTCGGTGAGACGTTGGGTTATGAACTGTGCACGGATGTTACGGAACTCGTCGACTTGCCCCATACACGCTATGAGTTCGCCTAGAGATGGTTGAATACCTAGCGTTTACGGGAATGCTCAGACGGTATATTCGCACTCAGTATC
>JAFSTL010000097.1 GCA_017450545.1 Alphaproteobacteria bacterium | reverse complement strand
TCATTAAACAGCAAAAGCAAAGAGGCAGAAATCATATCCATTGCTTTTGAATAGCAACTTGTTCGTCAATGAAATCATGCGAGGCGTCTTCGTATAACTGAATTTTTACTTTCAACTAAACAAGTCTTAGACTTGCTTATTACATATTTTGTAGATCATTTTATCTTCTGATACGCAAAATTGCTGTCAGTGCACGATATAGTTATCTTAATCGTCCATCTCTAGTATTTCTTCGTTTTCGAACTTTTTGGAGTACGGTATCTTTTGCGATTAATTCTCATAAAATTTTCACATAATTTTTGACAAATTTTATTATTAATTGATGTGTACCGCACGTAATTTTCTCCAGCCCTTTGATGCTTACTCCCACCAAATTCCCCGTTAATACTTTCAACTACGTGCGTTTACTGTATTTGTTTCGTTGCTCGTTTTCTCTAGTAGCTCTTGTTCATTTATACCTCTGTTTACCTTTTATTATTGCCATTTTTTAATTATTCACTTTCACAATGCCCATACTTTACTATAAATGTGTCTCAATCTTTTGTTTCAGCTCCCCCCCATCGTAACACATTTTTTGTATTGTGCTATATTCAGGCAGGAGTACCCAACTTAAGGGGGGCATCTTTGTCCCTCTTTAATATATCCTCTTTTTCGTCAATCTTCTCCAGATGTATCGATTTTGTTGTTTTTATCATTCACATTACCTCTTCTATAGTTATTCGCTTGTTTTATGATCTCTTCATTTACTTTTGTCGCGCCCGTTACACTTATGTGGTGCTGCTGATTTATTTTCTGTTTTTGCCCAATCGTATCATTAATCTTGCTGTAATAATAGTTCATTGCATCTATGGAGCTCTGTTGGTCTTGTATATACGTGCGTATGAATTGTACAAGATGCTTCGGAATTAGTTCATTTTCTTTAAAATTGGACAAGTGAACAGTTTTTCCTCCGAAGCAAATCCAACTTTTTTCTTTATCCACTAGCATGCCATTAACGGGATTATCCAGCAATTTATTGGGACCACAAATTCGGATCTCCTCACTCCGAATTCGTTCGATTTCTTTATAAAAAGATTTGGGGACGAGATTATTTTTTTTAGCATAGTCATATCTAGTTGTTGTAAGATCCGTAATCCGTCTTACTTCTCTTTTTATGAGCGCATACTCCGATCTATAACCGGTAGATATTTCATAATCTTGTAGCATCATATAAATCGGTTGTAACGATTTATTTTCCTCTATCTCTTTCCTCAACGATTGCAATCTTTCATTAGACATCCAATTTTTAGATAATTGAACCATATCATCGCAGTGTTCAACCATCCATTGACAACATTCTTTACTCTCACGACAATCAGGCACTGTAACTTTTTTGAACACTACTTCGCTATATTTTCCTGTAGACACACATTCTGGCAATAGTGTCTTTCCGAAAAACGTATCTATAGTAGGTTTAGGTGGACCAGCTAAGACCTCAGACACTGGGGCTGCTCCAACCAATACTGCTGAAGAAACCAAAACATTCAAAAACTTCATATTAAACTCTCTGTCAAACCAATCTAATTTTTATTAGATGACATTTCAGGATGCTATGCAACGATTTTTTTGCAATCTGTTCGCTCTTTTTATGGGGACTTCTAACCTACTCTTAAATAGAGTAACTCCTTATTGAACAGCAAAATTAACGAGGCGGAAATCATATCCATTGCTTTTGAATAGCAACTTGTTCGTCGGTGAAACCTTGCGAGGCGTCTTCGTATAACCAAATTTTTACTTTCAACTAAACAAGTCTTAGACTTGCTTATTACATGTTTTGTAGATCATTTTATCTTCTGATACGTAAAATTGCTGTCAGTGCACGATATAGTTATCTTAATCGTCCATCTCTAGTATTTCTACGTTTTCGAACTTTTTGGGGGCGGTAGCTGTTGCGATTAATTCTCTTATAATTTTCGCACAATTTCTGATCCATTTTATTATCAATGGATTCGATACGCCCGTAATTCGCGCCAGCGCCGTGATGCCGACGCCCTCTAAATACCCCTTTAACGAGGGATTCACTTTAGCAATGCGATTAGTTCGTCGATAGAACCATTGATACGAAATCTGGCGAAAAGTGCCATAGAAATCGCTAGATTTTTAATGGATCTGGTGACTACGATAGAGCGTCTGCGGAATGCTGTAAGCCAATGTCGCTGCCGTCCATTATTGCGTTCTATTTGCACAGTATATTTCTTTGACTGCATCAAGTTATTTGAGGAAAAATTTTTTATAGCTTCCGTAACGGTCGGAATAAACATTACTGTTGTACATCTTTATTAATGTTTTGGTATCACGACGTCCCAGTGCCCAACCGATGAGTTTTTTACTTCGATGATCAATAGTTTTCCTGACATTGTGGTTTCGATTTTCATCCATTTCCACCTCCGTAACCATATGAAATATCAGTCTTTTCAGGTATAAACCTGTCATGCATTTTTCGTGTCCTGCGCATTACACTTTGCGTCGTGACACCGACGATCTTGCCCGCAGCTCTCATTGATAATCCCGACAAAAACAGTATCAAAGCTAAAATTTTATCTTTTTCGGGTTTTCTACGTGGTGTAGTTTTTGTGTATTGACACCCACAATTCTTGCACTTATACTTCTGGTATCCTTTTATATGACCATTTTTATTGCCGCTGTACATCCACACTTCAAACACTTCAGCTCCATAAGCTTCCTAGAAATACAAGTTCTTTCCTCATTGTATCATACTACATTGCTAAAGTGAATCCCTCCGGGTCGTTGCTAGACGTCGTACATTATCGGCGGTAATTAACCATTCACCAACTTCCATAATGCCTCAGCCAACGCTGGTCAGTGTCGTATAGATTGCGGATGTCGGTTATACCGTATTTCAACATTATGATGCGCTCTAAGCCTAATCCGAAAGCGAATCCGAAGCAATCATTGGAAACTCTGCAACTTCTGAACAAGATTCAAGCACAATGCTAATCCAAATGAGCTTTAAAATAATACTGATTGATCGGTATAAATGTGCAATACCCACATTTATTCTATCCATGCAAAAGAAAATACTTTCGGGAAACTCCACAAACAGAAATAACAGCAGCCAACTTAATACCCAAACGAAGGACATAAAACATCTCAACAATTTTTTTATCATTATCGCGCCCCCTAAACGATAGATTTCCACCATTTTAGCGATTTATATCGTCGGTAGAATAAGATAAGTACAGATATGTCCCAAACGGTAGAAATATAGTATATTGTTTCTGCTGCATAAAGTTTGCCAATGAAAAACAAAACAGCTGTCGGAATAACAAGGATTGCATAAAGTAGGGATAAATTCGCAACCATGGGATATTTCGTATCCCCACCTGAAAGGAATATGCCCCAAAATACGCTGATACACGATTCAAACGCAATATTAACCAGAATAATTCTGAAAATTATGCCTATAGAAGGATATAAATGAGAAATATTCTCGTTCGTCTTATCTAGGAAAAAGAATATACTGTCGGGGAAAAACACCAGAGGAATTGACAAGATCGCACATAATCCTAGAACAAATAGTGTGAAGTACTTCAACAATTTTTCGACCCCTTCCCTGCTCTTTTGTCCAATAAAGTTTGCC
Source organism: Alphaproteobacteria bacterium (assembly GCA_017450545.1). GTDB lineage: Bacteria > Pseudomonadota > Alphaproteobacteria > RUG11792 > RUG11792 > RUG11420. The sequence goes on along the minus strand of JAFSTL010000097.1, from coordinate 237 downwards.
GAGATTGTCGCAGAGGATTTCGACAACCCGTCACATACAAAGGCAAACAAAACGTATACACTGACGCATATTCCCCAAATAGTTGCGAGATCGTTGGAAACGTGGCTTACGAGAGCATAAATTATATACCACGATAAAAGCTCGAACACTCGTCCGATAGAAAGTGGTACACCTAGCTTTATACATCCGAAAAACATTTTTATATCGAACTTTCTAACGTTCAGGCTAGTGATATTG
>JAFSTL010000096.1 GCA_017450545.1 Alphaproteobacteria bacterium | reverse complement strand
GGGACTGAATACGACATAATACCAGACAGAATCGAAGCTGGGACTTATGCTATAGCAACGGCTGTAACTAATGGAAAAGTTTTGCTGAAGAATTGCAAGTATGAGCACCTGACATCCTTTTTCGAGACGCTAAATTTAGCGGGGATTTCATGTGAACAAAAGGAAGATGGTGTTTTTATATCGCGTCACGCAGAAGGAATTCAGCCGGTTTCAATACAAACTGCGCCGTATCCGGGATTTCCAACGGATTTGCAAGCGCAGTATACTGTGCTGATGTCGATTGCTAATGGTAGCGCTTCAATAACGGAAAATATATTTGAGAATAGATTTATGCACATTCCGGAACTGGCTAGGATGGGGGCAGATGTTACTATTCACGGCAAAACAGCTATCGTCAATGGCGTCAAGAAATTGACCGGAGCGCAGGTTATGGCAACAGATTTACGTGCCTCTGTTTCACTTGTGATTGCAGGTCTTGTCGCAGAGGGAGAAACTATCGTAAATCGGCTGTATCACTTGGATCGTGGTTATGAAAATTTGGAAGCGAAGCTCAATAACTGCGGAGCAAATGTTGAAAGATTTGATGTATAGGAAGAAGTTATGTCATTTTTCGCTAAGTTAAAATCGATATTTAAAAATCTTACATCCAGTAAGACTAATGAAGAGCTTGAGGAAATTCTCATAGAAGCAGATTTCGGGGTTAAGTTAGCAACGGAAATAGCGAAGGAGGTAGGAACTAAAGGAGATATTACTGAAGCTTTAAAGAATAAGATAGATACTATAATTTCACCATTGATATGTGATATTAAAGTTAATTATGATAAACATCCATTCGTGATTGTCTTAGAAGGAGTTAATGGAAGTGGCAAAACCACAACTGTTGCGAAATTGGCATATCACTTCCAGCAGATGAGATTATCCGTGGATATAGTAGCCTGCGACACATTCAGGGTAGCAGCAACTGAGCAACTTGCTGTTTGGGCGGAAAAGCTAAATTGCAGGATTTTTTGTGGAAACTCTAATTCAGAAAAACCGAGGGAGCCGGCGAGCTTGGCTTATGAGGCATTAAGCAATTCAAAAAGCGAGGTTTTAATAATCGATACAGCGGGTAGATTGCAGAACAATAGAAACCTTATGAACGAGCTTGCAAAAATACACCGTGTTTTGAAAAAGATTGATGCTTCGGCTCCACACGAAACGATACTTGTTTTAGACGCCACAACCGGGCAAAATATGGTGGAGCAAGTTAAAGAGTTTCAAAAAATTCATCCGATTACCGGGCTTATACTAAACAAGCTGGATGGAAATGCTAAAGGTGGTGCGTTGGTGCACGTGGCAAACGAGTTCGGGCTTCCTATATACGGCGTCGGAATTGGAGAAACTGAAAAAGATTTTGAGGCATTTTCAGTCGAGAAATTTTTGAAAGATTTAATGGAGAAATAGAATGTGCGAGCATAATCAATGCTGTGGAATACATTCAGGTAAGTGGGTAATTTACTTGATAGCAATCACATTTGGCGTTATTGGTGGACTGTCTGAAATTGGCTTTGTCGAGCAACTCGGAAAATGTTGTTCTGAAATATTTATAAGGATATTCAAGTGCATCAGTATGCCTATAATTTCATTATCTGTAATCGTCGCATTAACAGGCAGCAGTTTGGATAAAACGATAAACACACTGTGGAAAAAAGCTCTAAAATACACACTAACAACAACCATAATTGCAGCGACCGTTAGTGCGCTGCTGTATTTAGTTATAAGCCCATCAAATGTTGGTATGAACTTCGATACAACAGAGGACGGTATCGTAAAAACTGATTACACGAAGTATCTCTTGGAGATTATCCCAGACAATATAATTGGAGCATTTTCTGAGCATAAAGTCTTGAGCATACTGCTGATAAGTGTCATATTTGGTATTTCAATAAGGACGATAGAGAATGCTGATGCAAAACGTACTCTGAAATCCTTTTTTGATGGTCTGCACAGCATATTTTTCACGATAACGAAGTTTATAGTTAAAATTCTTCCGGTTGGATTATTCGGCTTCATTCTCGTCAGTGTCAAAGAATTAAAAGCCGGAATGGATTTAAACGGAATGGGTAAATATTTTCTGGTCATAATTTTGGCTAATTTAGTGCAAGGATTTGTTGTCTTGCCTGCATTTTTGGCTGCGAAAAAGATTAATCCACTGAGAAATTTCAAAGCAATGATGCCGGTGTTGTCGGTCGCGTTTTTCACAAAATCTTCATCAGGGACACTGCCATTAACTATAGATGCAACAGAGCAAAGAATTGGAATAAAAAAAGAGGTTAGCCGATTTGTACTGCCTCTTTGCACAACGATAAATATGAATGGCTGTGCTGCATTCATATTTACCACGGTTATATATATGATGCAGAACTATGGCATTGAAATTTCCGGATATACGATCATCACTTGGATACTGATATCAACCCTGGCAGCTGTTGGAAACGCAGGAGTACCAATGGGGTGCTTTTTCTTAAGTGCGAGCCTGCTATCGTCAATGGACGTCCCAATGCCGTTACTCGGCATGATTTTGCCGATATATAGCGTCATCGATATGCTGGAAACATCGCTCAATGTTTGGTCGGACAGTTGCGTTGCAAGCATAGTGGATGGCGAAAGCAACGCTTTATAATTCCAGCATTTGAATGAAATCCTTTAGTTCTGCTTCGGTCATCATATTTGGAACATTTTTAACTATAAGATCTAGCGCATCCAAAACACTTTGGCTTGAGTTGAGTCT
>JAFSTL010000095.1 GCA_017450545.1 Alphaproteobacteria bacterium | reverse complement strand
TACTCCCCCAGAAAAAACAAGTTCTTTCCTCGTTATAATAATGCATTGCTAAAGTGAATCTGTCCAAACGCAGGCTTTGCGGTTTGCTGAGCAATGTAATAGAATAGATCAAAGCTGTTGGATGAGCGTATTGGGCGTACGCGTGCTAGATATTAGGACTTGTCGTAATGTTTTAATTGTGGGGTACGGAGTTTCCGGCAAATCGGCGTATGAATTTTTGAAAAGTAACGGATTACACGTTACCGTGTATGATGATGGCGATGGTAATATCCCTGATAAAGTGAGTGAGCTCAGCAATGACATTGACTTGGTTGTGAAAAGTCCATCGGTTCCCTTTATGGATCATAATTGTCACCGCATAATAAAGCAAGCTAAGGAAAGCAACATTCCTGTTATATCTGCGTTTGATGTATTTAGGCTGTATAGTCCAAGTGCGAAAATAATAGCGGTAACCGGGACTAATGGAAAATCTACAACAACGGCTTTAATTCGTCATATTCTGAAAAAATCTGGTGTATCCATAGAAATGGGAGGGAATATCGGGGTACCATATTTCGATATGCCTCGAGCGGATTGGTACGTTTTGGAGATGTCATCATATGAGCTGGCAAGTTCGCAATACTTAGATTTCGAGATGGCGTGTGTATTAAATATTGAGCCAGATCATATGGGATTTCACGGGAATTTTGAAAATTATGTTTCAGCGAAGCATAGAGCTCTGGATAATGCCAAGTTACGTTTTATTTCGTATGAAGATCAAAATACGTTGAATAAATACGCTTCGCAAAGTAATGTGATAACTATATCAACGGAAAACGAGCCTAAAGCGAATATATACACATTCGAGAACACAGTTTTAAGCAATTATACCGATGGCGCCGCAATCGATTTGTCTGGATTGGGGCTACCAGGCAAGCATAATTATCAAAATATTGAATTTGCATATGCGGTTTGCAAGCAATTTGGGCTACAATCTAGGGTGATTATGAGCCATGTGATGAGCTTCACACCGCTTCCACATAGGTTAAATACAGTTAGGCGCATTGGAAATATCGTGTTTGTGAACGATAGCAAGGCAACAAATCCGATGTCATCTGCTGGGGCATTGGCTGCATTTGAGGGATATAGGATATACTGGCTCGTCGGAGGGAGAAGCAAGAAAGTTGACCCGATGCCATATATCGGACAATACTTACCCAACGTGCGTAAAATATACCTTTTTGGTGAAGCTACAGATGAATTTGTGAAGGTTTTTCACGGAAGGAAGGCTACGAAACGTTGCGAGACCATGTCCTCTGCGTTAAACTTGGCGTATAAGGATGCTTCAGTTGAACACGGCGCGACAGTTATCCTTCTGTCGCCAATGTGTGCTAGTTTCGACCAATTTGAAAGTTTTGAGCACAGAGGAAATGAATTTGTGTCTATGGTTCATAAGTTAAAGTAATGCCGGCTAATTTCTCAAAAATATTCCGCAGATGGTTCTTCTCGTTGGATAGAGGACTGTTCTTTGCCACTCTTGCACTGATAGGCATTGGTGTTTTGGTCAATGTCGAAGCGACGCCTGCAATTGCACTGAAATTAGGTCTTCCGCCTTTTCATTTTGTGAAATTGCATTTATTTGTTGTTCCAATCGCTATATTTATAATATTTTTTACTTCATTTTTGCAAGTGAGACATATTCGAAAACTTGCCATCATAGGATATATTTTATGCCTTTTGTTAATAATATGTACTTTGATTTTGGGAACTGAAATAAAAGGGGCTCGTCGGTGGCTTAATATTGCTGGATTTTCTTTACAGCCATCTGAATTTCTGAAACCAATAACTGCGGTTATAACCGCATGGTTGATGTCTGAACAATATAATGATCGAAAATTTCCGGGTATTATACTTTCTTTTACTAGCATTCTGTTGATTGTGCCTTTATTATTACTTCAACCAGACATTGGTATGATTGTGATTATTTGTGGAACATTCTTTGCTCAGATGTTTGTTGCGGGATTATCTGTTCCAATGATAGTCGCTTGTTTAGCGTCAGTTTCTTCAGCAATAATAGGACTATACTTGACTTTCCCGCATTTTGCAGACAGAATAGACAAATTTCTTATGAAAAACGAAGATGCAGATGTGTTTCAAACAAAAAAATCTCTAGAAGCATTCAAACAAGGGGGGCTGTTTGGTAAGGGACTGGGAGAAGGAGTTTTAAAAACGCAAGTTCCAGACTCACATTCTGATTTTGTGTTTTCTGTCATAGGGGAAGAACTTGGCTTTTTCGTTTGCGTTTCAATAATTGCTATATTTGTTTTCTTCATAGTTCGAGTTATAACGAAAATTATCAAATCATCTGATTTATTTAGTTTGATTGTTCTATCCGGTTTGATTTGTCAAATTATAATGCAAATCCTAATCAACATATGTACAGCGCTAAACTTAATCCCAACGAAGGGCATGACTTTGCCATTTATCAGCTATGGAGGAAGTTCAATGCTTGCAATGGCCATTAGCTTTGGAATTATCTTATCAGTTACTGGAAAGTCCGGATTATCTACAGGACGGTAAAAACATAAGGATAGATTTTACTGTGCGCCGCTTGAGGAACTAATGAACGGATTGATACAATATATTGTATTCTGTCATACTAGTTATTTATTTATCTATTATATCTTGTTAATAAATTAACAATATCTTTCCACTTATGATGGGAGACCAAAATTGCCTACACACGTACAAAATTAGTATAAAATGAGAAGAGGGATAAGCGTGATAGACACGACACAATGTCACAAATTGATATAAGTAAAAATGAAAGATATGTCAAAATACTGAAAAAACTGGTTGAAATTTATGTCGAGACAGGTGAGGCAGTTGGCTCGCGGTCTATTTCAAAAGCGCTGGATACTCCGCTTTCGCCCGCGACGGTGCGCAATGTTATGGCTGATTTAGAAGAGCTCGGAATGTTGTGCGCAGAACATTCGTCCTCTGGGAGAAAGCCGACAGAACAAGGATGGCGATTTTTTGTAAATACCTTAATTGAAACGATTGATATATCAGAATTAGAAGGAGATATTTTAACAAAAATAATGCAAGACTCTGTCGGTAAAAGCTTAGAATCTGTTCTGGAAAAAGCAACTGATGTTCTATCAGAACTTGCTAATTGTGTTAGCTTGATTCGAGTGCCAACAGTCAATTCCGAGGTGAAACATATTGATTTTGTTTTGTTGAGACCAGGTCGAGCTATAGTTGTTATAGTTAATGAAAATGGAGTTGTCGAGAATAGACTGATAGAAGTCTCGCCCGATGTATCTGCTAGCACCCTTGAAAAAGCAACAAATTACCTCAATGCGCAACTTGCGGAAACTTCCTTGCTCGAAGTGCAAAAAAAGTTACAACGAGAACTGAATTGCCAAAAAGAGGGAATTGACAAAATCGCTAAAGATGTTGTCGATCTGGGACTTGGCTTAATTTCGAACGAAATTGAAGAAGAAAATAAAATCATAGTTAAAGGACAATCCAATTTATTTTCTAGGGCAAATGAAATATCTGATTTAGAAGAACTGTTTCGCAAACTCGATGAAAAAAAGACATTAAAAACGCTTTTGGACAAATCCATAGATGGACAAGGAGTTCAAATTTTCATCGGCGCTGAAACGAAAATCTTTGAATTGGCTGGGTGTTCTATGATAATAGCTCCATATAAAAACAAGAAGAAATCTATTGTCGGAGCAATCGGAGTTATAGGTTCATCCAGAATGAGTTACAGCAGAGTAATAACACTGGTTGACTACACAGCAAAACTTCTAAGCGATATTGTATGAATTAACTTCACTTTTTCCTCCAAAATACTTTTCCTAATCTCAGTATATCACACATTTTCTCCCTACGCAAGTGTTTTTTATAAAAAAATTGCTTGCACCTTTGGTAAAGGTGTGGTAGTATGAAAATAGGATGGAGAATTTCATTAAAGAAGGAGTAAATAAAATGAAGTTCAGCTCAAGTAAAAACCAAGTATTCGGGGGGGGGCTATATTTTAGTGGTGCTGTTGCTATAGTATCAATACTTGGCTGCTGTGAGGAAGTACAAGCCGAAGATAACGGAATGCCTGTACCTAGGATAATACAAAAGGATATATCTGTTATAATAAATCTGTTTAACAACATTAG
>JAFSTL010000094.1 GCA_017450545.1 Alphaproteobacteria bacterium | reverse complement strand
TTGAAAATACGTGTATTGCGTTATTTCCATACCGTCACACCAAACTTCCCAGCCCAGTCCAGCGGCGCCTAATGATGGATTTTCCCAGTCATCCTCAACAAATCTGATGTCATGTTGTGACAAGTCAAATCCGATAACTTCGAGACTTTTTAAGTATAGCGATTGTGGATCTGTTGGTGCAGGCTTTAAAATAACCTGAAATTGGTAATAATACTGCGTTCGGTTTGGATTATCTGCATAACGACCATCCTTCGGTCTTCGACAAGGTTGCACAAAAGCAACATTCCAATATCCATCACCCAGCGCTTTTAATGTCGTCACATAGTGTGATGTGCCGGCGCCCACCTCAGTGTCATAAGGTTGCAAAATCACACATCCTTGTTTTGCCCAATATTTTTGCAGGTCGAATATTATCTCTTGAAACGATTTCGTTGCCTCTGCCATTCGAATGCCATAATCCAATTTTCTGTTAGGATATACCATTTTCACGGATCTCGCAACTATTACCAATAGATGAGGGATTCACTTTAGCAATGCAATTAATTCGTTGATAGACGTATAGACATTGCTGGATTTGCAACGGTACTTGTACCTACAATAGAACTTTATTTTGCTCGATTGTTGAAGTGTATTTTTTTAAATTACGTGAAAGTGCTTCGTGGAAAAAATTTTTTATAGTATTCGTAATGACTTGCACATATATGAGGAAATGCTCCCAATCACGATCTGCCGTACATTGTGTTATGAAAATCAATAGTTATCCTATCATAATATTTTTGATTTTCGTTCATTTCCACCTCCGTAAGCTTTGAAATACCAGGCTTCTCTGGAATAAATTTGGTGTATCCACTTCATTACACTTTGCATTGCCCCCCCCTCCGACGATTTTGCCTGAAGCTCTCATTGATAATCCCGACAAAAATAGTATCAAAGCTAAAATTTTATCCTTTTCGGGCTTGCCACGTGGCGTGGTTTTTGTATATTGATACCCGCAATTTTTGCATTTATACCCCTGATGTTCTTTCATAAGCCCATTTTTATGCGCGGCTGTGCAGCCACATTTTAAACATTTTAGTTTCATAACATCCCTGATAAATCAAACTTTGCCTTATGATCTTACCATACTACATTGCTAAAGTGAATTCCTCAGATAGATAGCGATGGTTTTTGCTTGTCCGTCGCTATCTTATAAAATCGCGAGATATCTGTATCTTTTAACGCTTCAGATTAAATGTTCCGGTTACGATAACTCTAATTCGTTTTTTTATGGAATGTTCTTCCGCCCATTCATCGACGTTTGTGTAGTTTGAATCTTCAGGAGATATTGAGAATCGCCCGCTCTTCAGGTTCCGTATGCCTGCAATTGTGGCTCCGACAGACTCAGCAACGTTGTGTGCACGATTTTCCGAATCTTTAGCTGCCTCTTTCATCATTTCTATGCGCAGTTTATCAAAATTTTTATAATAATACCGTGTGTTATTTGTTATATTTATTCCTTGACTTGTGAGTTCTGTCAATTTTGACCTTAATTCTTTTATTTTTGTAACTCGTGTTGACTTTATGTTTATTGTGTCGCTCATTTCATAGCGAGCTATCTTCTCTTTTTCACGATTTCCCCAGCGATATTTATCTTCTATATACGAGTCTGTATCCGCTATCTCTTCTTTCGTTATTCCTTCTTTTGTTAAAAATTGGATTACTTTATCGTAATCTTTTTTCATTTTTTCTTGTGCCTCTTGTATCGTGTGTCCTTCCACGACAATCTTCAGGTCGCATACTGCTGTGTCCGATACAACGTTTCTATCTGATAATCCATTCGTTGTGATATACGAACTCTGCTCCTTCATTACTGCAATTCCTCTATACCCTACCGCGCCAATTACTGTCGCTATTAGCGTTCCTATTGCTATATTTTGATAATTCATCCGGTTCCTCCGCCACTAGCCTTTGCCCATATGTCTCATTCTAACATAAAGCACTTATCATCGCAATAGCTTCAGATGCGTGAGGGATGTGTTCGCTGTTTCGGTCAACCTTGAATAAGGTTAGCAGTCCTACCATATACCGTATGGGACTTTTTTGTTGTTGACAGGTGTGATATGTCTGTGGGAGAATGGTTGTGTAGGGAGGAGGGAGCACTTCAAGGAAAAATCTCCGAGTGAACGTCTCTATGGAAACTTCAATTGAACATTCCGAAGACTTGTGAGCTTGTCTGCGCGTGCGCTGTGGCGCGATGTGGTATCCTCCTGAAAATTTTACCACATCGCGCCACTGCTCGAAATATTTTGCTCGATGCGAAATATTTCGAGCCTCCCTCTGTCAAGGTACGCCTGCGCTGGTCGCGCGCTCTCGACTAATCGTCGAGACCTTGACAGGGGGGCGCAGTCGCGTGGTTGCTCCGTAAAAACATCACGAAAAAGTAAAGTACCGCGCGGGGCGCCCCCCCCCCGAAACCTCACTTATCTCCTCCAAATAATCAATTTTTTTATAGAAAGGAAGACGCAATGTCAAAAATTACTTGTATTTTTAAAAATTCCGAATCTGCAACAGCCGGAATCGAAGCGCAAAAGGTCACGAATATATACCTCCTTGAAGCGGAGGGGGAGTATCCGAAAGCTGTTATACGTCTTCATCACAGTGAATATAAATCGCTAAATCAGTTGGAATTTTGCGATATACTTCGTGATGGTGTTTTGTTCTTTAAAGGCAAAGTTTGCAGTATTGCCCTCACTCATGAGTTTATGGAAATAGAGCTGACGACTGACATAAGGGGCGATTTTTGTCCTGAAAAAATACGCCGAGAGTTCGCAGATATTGTTGAAAAATTTAAGGAAGAAAATCCCGATTTGTTTACGAAAATTTCGACTGAAGAGTTTTTGCGAACAGGGGAAAAAGTGCTTTCCGATATCAAATCGCCGACGACTCAGCCGGTTGAAATCGATGAACATATCGTTGATGGAACCTTGAAATTTGAACGAGCGGTTGATGCTCCGCTTACTGAGGTAAACCTTCGGCTAAGTGCTGCCTGGATTTCAAGGCGAGATGGCTTGATTCCAATCTCAACAAAGATTGAAAAAAGGTTTAAAATGTCGCGAATAAATACCCTCACTCCCAAGAAACTTGAAAATTCATGGCCGGAGTTTGGTGACCGTATTCGTTCAAAAAACAATTGTTCAGAAAAAACAACGCCGACAAAATACACAATTGCAAGTTCACGACTGCGCAAAATGTCAATGCAAGACTTTCCTGCGATAGTCATTGATAAGTCAATCCCCAAAATATATTTAAGAAAACATATTTACGAAAATAGATTGTTGCTTTCGTGGGATTTTGAACAGTATATGTATGAAAGCATTTGCGTTAATATTTTTGCTCATAAGAGCGGCTATAAAGGCGCATGCAAAACATTGAACATCAATTTAAAAAATGTGCAAGAATATGTTGAAAATGCAAATGATACCAGTTTTTTCAGAAATAAAAATGGAAATGCTATTTTAAATAGCATTGTCAAGTCTGTTGCGGATTTTCTGATTTCATCTTGGAGAAATATCGAAATTTCTTGCGAACTGATTGAAAACGAAACGACAGGTAATTTAAGCACTAAAGATTGGATAAAATTGCGTAATAAAAGCTATAAAATCGTTAAAATTGAGCGGGAATTTGATTCAAATAAACGCACACTGAAACTCAAAGCTCGAGCATTTAGCTATGACTTTCGAAATAATGAAGATACAATAAATATAGCTCTTCCTGATGAAAAACCGCAAGTTATTATTCCAGAAGACGTTATTGCAGATATTGCAGTTAGCAACGAAGCGGACACGCAGTATAACAAACTTTTACAATTCATTTCAGAACAAAAACGAGAAAACAAAATCAATAAAGATAATTATAAAACATTGATAAATAATTTTCTTAATGAGCATCAAACAAAAATACAAATTGAAACGAAACCGCTAAAAATTGCTCATTGTGAGAAAAAAATTATAGAAGCAATGAATATATATCTTAACGGAGGTGTAAAATGAGCAGAAGTTATGTTAAAATCCCGAGAACAAGTTTTGTAAGCAAGCCGTTTGTCAATGGGTATACGGATATCGACAAATATAATACTGTTTTTGTTATAGGAAATAGTGATGAAACCGAAAATATATTTGAAGAGACTGCCCCTGAATACATAAAAATGCGTTGCATGTTGACTTCTAGGGCGATATTTCCGGACGTAACAATCTCCGCTGGCTATAGGACTTCGCCAAGTGGTCAGGATTTTGTTATGCAGAAAAAGTTGTACGACGGCTCGGAAATTTTAATGAAAAATATGGTTTCAGAGGTCGATATTGAATTTTTGGATTTTCAATCAGAAAAAAATGTTGACAAAACAATATTTATCAAAAATCCAGTCATCTTTAAAAAAATGTTCAAAATTCAAAATGTATCTAAACGAATACCGAATTATCCCGACAAAACCAATGAGCAAAGTGAAATTTTTATGACTAAGTCGGATGCACACCTTTTTGCTGGGATATATTATCCAGGAATAAAGCTTTCTGACATTCAGCCGTATCTGTTTTATGTCGGAACGAATGCTCGCACAGAACCGTATCTGCGTGTGATTTCGGCGAGGGATGCTCTTCAAACGCAAAAAGTCAAGATTTCCAAGGACATTGTCATAGGCTTGCTATCGACGCTGGAGGACGATATTTGCAATGGTGCGGTAAAGTTTGTGCTGCACAATTACAACTATTACTCAACCTCCGCTCAAAAAAACACTTTAACATCGAACATTTTTACAATATTATTTCGAAGATGCTGAACATTGTCACCGAAATGATTGGCGATGAAGTTTTTAACAAAAAAATATGCCAAAGCGTATTGCATCGCGATGAATGATGGTGTAGACTTATTCAGTGAGGTTTTTTAATAGAAAACAGGAATTGTTATGAAAATAGGAAAAAGATGCTTTGTTTTGGCTGCGTTGCCGATGTTGGTGTCCAGCGTCAAAGCCGTGGATTATCAAGAATTAGAAACGCCGGGAAATCGGTATGCTGCGACTTATAACAATCGATTTAATGCTCATTATGAAAAGCACAACATTATAGAAAAATTGGGATTGGATAAAGAAATGTTTGCTGAATCGATTGAAAATATTCGCAAGTTAGGGCAAGCGTCGGTCAAGAATTATATCAATAAAAAGGCGGCAGGTATACATATTTTTGACAAACGCGATGTGTACGTTCCTGGAAATCCGAAGAATCGTGCAATAGAGCAGGCTTTAGATGGAATCAATAACGATTTGTTGATAACAACTGGTCGAGGGCAAGATGAGGACATTGTTGATTATTTTAACAGGCTGGATGTTAGCAATTTCAACTATGTGATACTGGAAAATCTGATGCAAATGATTCTTTTGGATAATGGAAAAAATACGACAAAGGATTTGCTGGATAATCTGGTGTTAAAGATGAACCAACGCGCATGTCTTAACGAAAGACTAGTCATGGGAGATGTGCTAGAGCGAATACATAAGTCGCGTTTAGATGTTGAAAAATACATCAGTGCTGGCGCTTTGGACGAATTTTTGAATTCATTCAAGAACGAAGGAACTCCTGCGCCGTCATACGCGATGGGAAGCATAGAGGTACGGGAACCAGCAGAGAAGACATATTTGGATGAGAACAATTTAGCAAACAAAATGCTAGAGGAGACAAATGAGGAATCCCCTGCTCCGGCGTTTCGGTTAGACATAGCCAATTTTGGCGCCAATAACATTGAGCAAGGTTTGGCGGAACAAAGCGCATAATTCTTATATTTTGGATGGAGAGATTTTTGCGTTCAATTCTCCATCCATGGATTTAGAACTTATTTCAGCTTTGCATCGATTTTGCTATTCCCTCGCAGACTTGTTTCGCATCACCTAAGACCATCATTGTATTTTCTCTATAGAAGAGCTGGTTTTCTATTCCTGCATAACCTGAACCCAGCGAGCGCTTTATGAACAATACTGTGCCCGCTTTTTCAACATCCAGGACAGGCATGCCGTATATTGGTGATGCTGGATCATCCTTCGCTGCCGGATTTGTTATATCATTCGCCCCAATTACTATAGCGACGTCTGTTTGCCCAAATTCATGATTTATATCATCCAGTTCAAAAACATCTTCATAGGGTATATTTGCTTCCGCCAGCAATACGTTCATATGTCCCGGCATACGTCCGGCGACCGGATGGATTGCATATTTAACAGATATATCCTTAGATTTAAGTTTATCTGCAATATCTTTTATAACATGCTGAGCCTGCGCAACTGCCATACCGTATCCCGGAACAATTATGACTGAATTTGCATTTTGCAGTATAAATCCGGCGTCTTCAGTACTACATAGTTTTACGTTTTGTTGAGTTTGCTTCTCGTGTCTATTCGCTATGTCGTTTTGTGAGCTAAAACCACCGAAAATGACTTTCACTAAAGACCTATTCATCCCTTTGCACATTATATGACTCAATATTGCGCCAGA
>JAFSTL010000093.1 GCA_017450545.1 Alphaproteobacteria bacterium | reverse complement strand
ACCGGAACAATGGCAGCTGACGTGATGGATGTACAACAGGATATACAGAACGATGGAACAATAAATATAAATCCTGGCATGAATATAACAGTCACAGAAGGGAAATGGATAATAAATAAAGGGACGATAAACTTTATGAAAACACTTACAGGAGATGGTTCAGGTGCACAATTCAATATTACTGGAACCAACGATGGCTCGCCATCCGGTATCGTGAACAGAGGACCTGAGTTTGCCGCAATAAATGGTGCTCCGACAGAAGAAGCAGCCCAAACAGATGGCGCGATGTACTTTAACCTCGACAATTTGGGAGGAACAATACAAGTGAAGGATCCAACGACCAAAGAGTCCAGAGCATTGAGCGAAGATGATTACGAATGCAATGACGGCGGAACAATCCAAATGAAAAATGGTGGCTTATACAATTTCTTGCGAAAGGGTGGTGATAGTCACGTCAATGCGAATAACGTGATAGTTTTGCGAGGTACACATAGTGTCTCTAACAATATGATACTTCTGGACCATACTAAGGCAGAAGACGGAGCGAGCCCGACAAGTGCAAACGAAGGTGAGGTACTTGATATAAGGAATCCGTTTGTTAATTCTGACGACTACAAATCATTCAAGAATGGTAACAACCCTCAAGTAGTGTATGACAAAAGCTATGGTCTTGGAGTTAATGGTTACTTTAAATTCTCAGGAATAAACACAAACTTTGATCAAGGAAAAGTAGAGTTTATGGACGGCTCATCAGAATTTAACAGCGCTAACTCCATATTTGGAACGAACGATCTCACTATTTCAGGGGGGAACGTCAATATAAACATTTCGGAGGGCGATCCTGCTGTTGTTCTATCGGGTAGGACAATCAATGTTACGTCACATAAAGTAGGAGATGAGGACGTTTATGGATGTCTTGTTGTTACTAATGGAAATGTTACCTTGGATAAAGACAGCATATTAAACCTTGGATATAACCCACAATAATTACAAATTAAAGCATTATGGTTGAGGTTGGATTTCCAATCCTCAGCCATGTGGCTGTGCACAACATTTACTCATCAGAGATTTTCAGCGCCTCAATAAATGCCTTTTGCGGAATTTCAACGTCACCGAATTGGCGCATACGTTTTTTCCCTTCTTTTTGTTTATCGAGCAATTTGCGTTTTCTGGTGATATCACCGCCGTAACATTTCGCCAAAACATCTTTTCTAAATGCCGATACTGTTTCTCTAGCGATCACTTTGCCTCCAATGGCGGCTTGTATAGCTATTTTAAATAGTTGCTTTGGTATGAGGTCTTTCAGTTTAACACACAGTGCTCGTCCCCGTTTTTCTGCCTTGGTTTTATGAATTATCATCGACAGCGCATCAACTGGCTCGCCATTCACTAAAATCGACACTTTAACCAAATCACCTTCTCGATATCCAGTTGTTTCATAGTCAAACGAAGCATATCCCTTTGTTGACGATTTCAACCGGTCGTAAAAGTCAAACACAACCTCGTTTAACGGCAAGTGATAATGGACAACCGCTCTATCTCCCATAAATTGCATATCGATTTGTTCACCACGCTTGTCTTCACACAGCGCCAACACAGCACCCAAATAGCTTTCCGGAACGATTATCGTCGCTTTAATCCAAGGTTCTTCGATTTTGTTTATTTTTACAATTTCAGGCATTTCTGCAGGATTATGCAGGTCTATAACTTCGCCATTTGTCATATAAATGTGGTAAATAACACTTGGAGAAGTCATAATTATGTCAAGGTCAAATTCCCTTTCCAGACGTTCTTCGATAATTTCAAGGTGTAATAGCCCCAGAAAACCGCACCGATATCCAAAACCTAAAGCAGCAGAGGTTTCCTGTTCAAAACTGAAACTGGAATCGTTTAGATGCAATTTTTGTAAACTTTCTTTCAATTTCTCAAAATCAGACGCATCGACCGGAAATATTCCGCAAAAAACAACCGGGACAGACGGCTTAAAGCCCTGCAATGCCACATCACATGGATTTTTCTCATCAGTTATAGTATCTCCAACTTGGCAATCCGAAATGTCCTTTATGCTTGCAGTGATAAATCCAACTTCACCTGCTGACAATTTTTCCGTTACGGCTTTTTTGGGCAAAAAGTATCCGACTTGATCAACAACATAACTTGCGCCTGTTGCCATCATTTTCATCTTCATTCCGGCTTTAATTTCGCCATCAAAAATGCGTACCAAAATGACAACGCCAAGATACTGGTCATACCAGCTGTCAACCAAAAGTGCACAAAGCTTATCAGAATTCGACTGTTTCGGTGCTGGCAATTTGTTTACGATAGCCTCCAAAACATTCTCGACCCCCATTCCGCTTTTCGCCGATATTGGTATCGCATCTGTAGCATCTATTCCTATAACATCTTCGATTTGCTGTTTCACAGCTTCAACATCAGCTGCTGGCAAATCAACTTTATTTAAAGCTATGATTATTTCATGATTTGCATCAATCGCATGATACACATTCGCCAACGTCTGCGCTTCAACGCCTTGGGTTGCATCGACAACCAAAACCGAACCTTCGCACGCAGTCAAAGAACGGCTAACTTCGTATGCAAAATCAACATGTCCCGGCGTATCTATCAGGTTCAGAATATATTCGTTACCATCCTGTGCTGTATATTTCAGACGTACAGTTTGCGCTTTTATTGTTATCCCTCGCTCTCGTTCAATATCCATCGAGTCGAGAATTTGCGCTTTCATCTCGCGCTTCTCCAATCCGCCACAAATCTCTATAATCCTGTCCGCTAACGTTGATTTTCCATGGTCTATGTGCGCTATTATGGAAAAATTGCGAATGTTGCTCATATATATTTTTTCACGGAAACCAGCACACGTCCATATGATAACATAATTACCCTCAATTTCGGATAAGGCGAAATTGGGGTTATCGACAAAAACGACATTAGTGAAGCAAACATTGTCCCAGGCAATGGATGTGTGGAACGCAAAAGTATGCTAAACTGAGAGGAGAGATATAACGTTTGAAAGTAACAAAAATGGCAGGAACCTTGAACAAGGTCACATTGATAGGGAATTTAGGAAAAGATCCGGAAGTGCGCTT
>JAFSTL010000014.1 GCA_017450545.1 Alphaproteobacteria bacterium | reverse complement strand
AGCGGCATCAAAGAACCGTATGCCTCAACCTTAATCGGCTCCAATAACGCAACAGAAGCCCTTCCTGTGCGTATGCCTGAAACTTCTTTCGAAAAAGCCTCCACCGTATGTTCCATCTTATTTTGAAACTGAACTAATCTAGAATCCAAAATCTCACCCACCGTTCACAACGACACCATCAGTATACCACTTCATCATTCCCACCGTCAAGACGGGAAGCTTGCCATTCCCGGGCACTCCTGCCTGAATATAGCGTGGCGCGAAAAAATGTTTTATAATAGTGAGGCGAGTGAAAATCAAATTGTGTAAAATTTATGGTAAAGTGCAGGCATTGTGGATACGAGGAACTAAGTAAAGATGGAATAATAAAAGGTAAACAAAGGTATAAATGTAAAAGATGCAAGAGAACTACTAGAGGAAATGATCAACGTTATAAGTATAGCATAAGTACTAGACTGAGAGTATTAAATGGGTATTTGGAGGGTGTTGGGATTATGGTTCTGAAGCAACTTACGGGCGTATCGAATCAATTAATAATAGATGCCCTACCGGCTAGAAGCCGGTAGTTCTATGTCACGCTTGGAAAGCGGATTAAAAGAGTAAACTCTCAGAATTCGGATATTTTGAATGAATCCTTTTTATAATTCTGTTCTTCCTCTATATATGTTTACACTTCTTTTTTACTTATTTATACAAATGACTCAACAAAGTACCAACAGATGCTGCCTCCAATATCTCTTCTTTAATTCTTGGAATTCCGCTTGTAATCTTCTGTTACTTTTTCCTTTTATATATTGCACGATTTTGGATATAGATAGATGTGCCGGAGCTGAAATTAGCATACGACCATGATCTGGGCTCACATTTCAACTGATTATATCGATATAATTCTACACACCTTTCGGCAATATTTCTATGTACTGTATATAATACTATATGAACTTCTTTTGTATGTCATACTTCACATTACACTGAAGTGTTCGCCTAAAGGCGAGGGGTTTCACCCATCCCACGTTTTGGAAATAAAATTGTGTTTTTTATGGTAAAAAGCAGGTATTGTGCATGAAAGCAATTAAGAAAAAGTAAAAAAAGTTACCAAAGGTAAAAGTTGATTGCCAATAAAAATATAGTACAAGCACTCGATTGAGAGTATTAAATGTGTATTTGGAGGGAGGCGGCATAATGGCGCTGGAGCGCCTTACGGGCGTATCGAATCAATTAATAATAAAATGGATCAGAAATTATGCTAGAATTTTAGGAGAATTAATCGCAAAAGCAACTGTATCTAAAAAACTCGAAAACGTAGAAATACTAGAGATGGACGCACTTATACACATAAGATATGTTTTTGTTGACCGAAACCAAAACAAAATTCTAGGACAATGTCCTTGATTTTGAAGTGACAGAGGCGCGTGATTTACTTGCGTATAGAACGATTGCTTATAGAATTAAACGAAAATTTAAGATAAATATATTATGTACCGACGGTAATTTTGCGTACCAGAAGATAAAATTATCTAACAAGCACGTAATAAGCAAATCCGAAACTTGTTTAGTTGAGAGTAAAAACTCGGTTATACGAAGACGCCTCGCACGGTTTCACTGACGAACAAGTTGCTATTCAAAAGAAATGGATAAGATTTCTGTCTCGTTGCTTTTGCTGTTTAATGACGACTTATTATATTCAATTATAGGTTAGAGTTCCCTTTTTTTTAACTATTTCCCCATTGCGATGATATATGATACGACATAGCTTATTGGCAATATTACAACGCATGACCACAGCATATATCCGATGAATGATGGCATCTTTATTCCTTTTTTAGTAGCTATTGATTTTACCATCATATTTGGTGCATTTCCTATATATGTCATTGCGCCCATGACAACTGAGCTGACCGATATTGCGGATAAGACATTTGGGTAAACGTACATTAATTCCTGTGGATTTCCTCCTGCCATGTTGAAAAATAGCAAATATGATGGAGCATTATCTAAAAACGAAGAAGCTAATGAGCATAACCAAAAGTATATTTTTGAGCCATCAGTTCCATTACTCATATCAATTATATATTTATGTATCTCATCAGAATTCGTGTTCAGTATAAACAATACTGGAGCTATAACAATAAATATTACCAGGAATGTGCGAGCTACTTCTCCAAACGGAGCAAAATCAATTTTTGCAGATTTTGTACGGCTTGCATATAATGAGATTCCACAAAATAATAATAAAATTATATCTTTTATGTATATATTTATTTCTATAGCTAACACAATTACTGTCACCAATATCAACGTTACATTCGTCCAACCTGTGATTTCTAATGAAAATTTGCGCTCCCGTAAGTGATGCTCTAATGCTTCTTTTTTTAACACAATTTTGTCTATAACATATAAAATACCGAGGCAAATTGCCAGATATATAAACCAATATCCAAAAAGATGTTTTATTTCCCAGAAAAAATCTATCCCATGTAAATATCCCAATAGAAGTGGTGGATCACCAAGTGGAGTCAGTAATCCGCCAATATTCGAAACTAGAAATATAAAAAATATGATTAAATGCGATTTATACTGTCTGTCTTTGTTTATCTCAAGAAATGGGCGCAAAAATAGCATCGACGCTCCAGTCGTTCCAATGAGCGACGAAAATAGGCTGCTGCAGGCAAGGAAAATTATTGTTGTCTCCGTGTGCGAAGCCGCACGTATTTGTATATGTATACCATGACTTAGAATATATAATGTGAATAGCATTATTATAAACGGCAAATAATCATCAATCAACGTTTCTTTCAGAATATGATTAGCCTCAGGCATTATGCTATACAAAGACAAAATGGATATCACAGAAATCACCGCAAATGCGGTATTTTCCCATTTCTGCCAAAATTTCGGAGCTATAAGGGGCATTACAGCCAATGACAGCAACACAAAAACTAGTGGAAATGTCAACACACCATACTCTATGCTTCCCATCGCGTTTCGCTTTTTGGTCTTGTCATCTGTATTTTTTATACCTAATTATGTATGTGTTGTCCATACTTTCTGCTTCATCCGAAACTTCAACCTTGTCATCATCCGCGACATACCAATTCCTATAATACATTTTATATTTTGTTTCCTCTGGCATCTTTACTATTCGACCATCTTCACAATATCGCATGGATAGGTTGATTTCAGCTTGACATGGTATTTTGTTCATCACAATTACGTCGTCATAATTTTGCAGCGAATGAGATTGGGCTGTATATACTTTCTCATCTGTAACGAGCAGATGTAATTTTTCTTTCATATTTATGCCAATAGCATTTGCCTCATTGTCTAGGTGTTTCATTATGTCTTTTATCAATTTTGCAGGATCTTTCTCTATGTCTTCATTGTTTCTTTCAGTGAGTATTTCTTTCATCCGTTTGTATGCTTTTCGTTGTTGATTATATATATCTTCATCACCAATTCTAGATACGTTTATGCCGATTATATTAAACAAATCGTTTATCACAAGCGCCAGCTCTTTTGGCTCGTTGTATTCACTTATTCTTTCGTATTTCTTTCGTTGCTCTTTTGCAATATCGTATACAAGATTTCGGAACCCTTTTATAACGTAAAGAAGTTGCATACTTGCACTGAAATAACTCGTATTCCCAAAATTGTAAATTCCTCTAGCTGTTCCTTGGAATGTCTTTTTGTCATTCATCAAATTTGCATCTTCATCTTTGTATAACTCTATCATGCTTGCTACTTTACTTCGATTCTTATTCGCCAAACTGCTTTCATCGGAAGCATGCTCACACATCTTGTCATATTTCGTTTCTGACTTTATCTTGTTTGCGTTCAGCCAATTTTTCCATTTGTTTTTAAATGGGCTCTCCTCGTATCGTACATCTGGCTTACCATCTACATACCTTATTGTCAATAATTTTGGTTTCGGAGATACCTTTTGCATTATATATTTATATAAATCTAATTCATGCATATATGTTAAAATATCATTGATTGCATCATCAAAAACAGACTTTCTTGTGGCTGGTACAGTCGGGTCTATTTTTTTTGCAACATTTTTAACAAATTCATCATCTATAATTTGTAGCCGGTTATTATCAATCTGTCTTTTGTATGCGTTTAAAACATTTATCAGAATCAAATAATTAAAATTCGAACGGTCATATTCTGCTTTTGCTTTGTATCCATCGCTTGCTTTAAAGTCCATTATCTCAACTTCACCGTATTTATCTCCCCCCTTATATAATTCATCCCCAAGAGAACATTTACATATTTCAGATATAATCACGGTATAAACGCTTTCTGCATAATACGGATTGTCAAATTGAACTATCGGTGATTTGTTATTTTGTCTAATTTCCCACAAATGTTGCTTATACCCCTCTATTATGCTTCCATATATTGTTATGTGTTCGTAACTATTCTCTCTCAACAATGAGGCAACCTCTGTTGCGCATGCTCCCGATATTGCAACAAACATTGTGATAGTTAACGCTTTAATTCTTATTTGCATATATTTTACATATACATCTAATCCTGGTTATAGTATACCGTATATCTTGCCACTAATTCAATATTTTTATTCCTGAACAGAAATAACAGAACAAGGTATTCCGATTTGATGTGCTACTGATACTGCTTCTTCTTGTGATGTAAACGAACCAACTAATATTGCTCGTTGAGTGTTTCCCTTTGCATTGCTCACTTTTTTGACGAAAACTTCTTTCCCTGCAAACAGATTCGCGTATTTCTTTTTATATAACTTTGCTTCATTAATCAATTCTTGACGTTCTTTTCCAGCAGATATCTTTATAAAATACAATTTGTCGGTGACGATGGAATACTCTTCAACTTCATTCTCGTTCGTGCTTGTTCGCTCGGGAATTGAGAATGTTTCTTCCTGCGGAGGCAGAAGTCG
Source organism: Alphaproteobacteria bacterium (assembly GCA_017450545.1). Classification (GTDB taxonomy): domain Bacteria; phylum Pseudomonadota; class Alphaproteobacteria; order RUG11792; family RUG11792; genus RUG11420. The sequence continues at coordinate 2,462 of JAFSTL010000014.1, read as the reverse complement.
TTCTTCGCGTTTCTTAAGCTCAGCATTTGCATCCACTCGGCTGTATACCGACTTGTCTCTGTATGATATCTCGGCTCCTCCAGGCGCTTCAGGCAGCACCTTAAATGATGGCTGGCTAGGCTCAATAACGGGTATACCATTTGCCTCATACATTGGTTTTGGTTTATTGCTGTTCCAGTTGTATATCAGCCAAGAAATACACACCAAAGACAGAATGGAAGCAAATGTTATTATGAATTTTTGCCAAAGAGCACCAAGAGGCAACAACTTTTGGTGGCGCGTTTGCCTGCGTTCATCATCCCAATATGATTGGTTAAATTCCGCATAGGCATCTCTATGCTCATTAGGCGCATAGCGTTGTAATGGAGGTAACCGGCGTTTTTGATAACGTACCATACGTTCGTTTATTATGCTGTTTCGTCCAGAAAAATACCGTGGGTCCTGTGGCTCTTCTTCCGGCCCATATTCTATAGGATCATCCTGGTATTCGTCATATTCGTATGCTCTACTATCCTCAGCGGTGTTATCCCAGTCATTATCCTCGGAAGAGTTCCACGATGGTTTGCTGTTTCTCTGCTTATTAGCTCCTTTCGATGACATAAAAACATCATCATACCTCAAATATCTTTGTCTATTGTCTCCGGGGTTTCTCCTCTTAAAATTATCATTCATATGCCACCTCCACGCATTACCTCATCTCAGTCATCGGCGTTATTCCCATTATAGCAAATCCATCGTCCAAAACATTTCTCGTTGCCATTAACAGTGATAATCTCGCCATAGTATCGCTCATATTCGAACTATCTATAAAGCGTAATGTCGTACGCGTTTTTCCCTTATTCCAAAGTGAATGAAAAAGTCCAGCTATTTCCTGCATATATACAGGTATCCTGTGTGGCTCTATTGCCAATGCTGTTGATTTTACTTGCTCTTTCCAAAACACCAACGCCTTCATAAGCGCAATCTCCGCCTCATCCGTTAGTATAGATTTTTCGCAATTCATGAGTTCGGCTTCGTTTATTTTGCCATTTTCCGCTTCAAAATGCCTAAAAACTGAACATATACGAGCGTACGCATATTGTATATAGAACAGCGGATTATCCATTGATTGCTCAACAGCTTTGATAAAGTCAAAATCTATCATAACGTCGTGATGTCTCGAAATCATCATATATCGCGTGACGTCTTTACCAACACGCTCCACAACTTCTTTCAATGTTATGAACGTCCCGGCACGTTTCGACATTCTGACAGGCTTTCCGTTTTCCAAGAAATTTACCAATTGATACAATCGCACTTCCAATGATGCTTTCCCATCACTTAGTGCACTTACAGCTGATTTCAAGCGTTTTACATACCCGTTATGGTCAGCTCCCAAAATCGCAATCATTTTCGTATACCCGCGACGTATCTTATCCAAGTGATATGCTAAATCTCCAGCAAAATACGTCCAAGTGCCGTCTGATTTCCGTATAGCTCTATCAACATCATCGCCATATTTTGTTGATTTAAACAAAGTTTGTGGTCGCTCTTCCCAGTCATCCGCATCGGCAATTCCCTTTGGTCGTGGCAATACCCCTTCATAGATATCTCCATGCTTCCGCAAAATTTCCAAAGCCTCACTAACTAGATTACGTTTACACAATTCTGCTTCAGAGGAGTATTTATCCATAACAACGCCCAGAAGCGCCAAATCTTTCTTGATATTGTCTAACATTTTGTTCAAGGAATATTTACAGAAAAAATCTATCCATTCAGACTCTTCTTTGTCCAGAAATTCATTTCCATGCTCTTTTGCTAATTCTTTCGCCAGATCTTTGATGTATTCACCGCAATACATGTCGGATTTAAAATCATTCTCAGAAATTGATTTGCCAAGCACCTCACAGTAACGTAAATATACTGACTTTGCCAAAAATTTTATTTGATTGCCTTGGTCATTTATATAAAACTCTTTTGTAACTTTATACCCAATCCGTTCCAACAAATTTGCAACAACACTTCCAAAAACAGCGTTTCTGGCATGTCCAGTGTGCAAAGGTCCCGTCGGATTTGCTGAAACAAATTCCAAATTTATCGATGTATTATCGAAAATGTTTGTATAACTATATTGCGTTTTTTTTGCGATTATTTCTGGTATTACCTTTTGCCATGCCACACTACACAAACGAAAATTTATAAAACCAGCTCCTGCTATCGAAATTTCGGTTACATCTTTATGTTTCCGTAATGCCTCGCAAATCGCCTCTGCGAGTATCTTCGAAGCTACTCCCAGGCGTTTTGCATACACCATAGCAACGTTGGTGTATAAATCTCCAAATACTTTATCTTTCGGCTGATCAACCAGAATTTCCTCAGAATTTATTTTTACATTATTATTTAAAAATGGTTTTATACCACCCAAAATACATTCACGAATTGATTGAATCATTGCTCAAACACCGCAGCCACAAACAGCAGTT
>JAFSTL010000013.1 GCA_017450545.1 Alphaproteobacteria bacterium | reverse complement strand
GGTTGATTTCAACTTGCCACAGCGCTTCGGAATAACCTATATAGACGCAGATGGTGCTCGGAAAACTCCTGTAATGATACACCGCGCAATTGTTGGTTCTATAGAACGCTTTATTGGCATCCTGATTGAGCACTATGCTGGAAAGTTCCCGTTCTGGCTGGCACCAACGCAGATAGTCGTGGCGAGTGTGACTGATGAGAGCGCTGAGTATGCGCGGAAAGTAGCGCGACTTCTGAGAGATGCTGATTATCGTGTAGAGCTTGATACCGAGAATGAAAAGATAAATTACAAGATACGTCAACATTCTTTAATGAAAGTTCCTGCGATAGTAATAATTGGAAAACAAGAGGAGACTAAGTGTACCTTAAGCATAAGGACATTGGGTTCAGACAAAACTGAAACGATATCGATAGAACAAATGCTGAAGTATTTCAAAGAGATAGAATGCAAATCGAGAACAAAATAGACAATCAACTCAACATCGGGGGCGTTCTAAAATTTTCGATTTTGGACTTCCCTGGGAAATTGTCAGCAGTAATATTTTGTCAGGGGTGTCCGAACCGTTGCGTATACTGTCATAATCCGGAATTCATTCCTGAGAAGAAGAAATCAACGATAAGTTTTGATGAAGTTTTAAATATTCTGAAGACACGTCAGGGATTATTGGATGCTGTGGTGTTTAGTGGAGGGGAGCCACTCATGCAGGAGGGGTTGTATGACGCGCTGTGTGCAGTGAAGGAGATGGGATTTCGGATAGGCATACATACATCCGGATATTATCCTGAACAATTATCAGACGTGATAAACCTTATTGATTGGGTTGGATTTGATATAAAAACTGTATTTAATAAATATAAAATAATAACGCAGAATGATATATCTGGGGAGATGGCTGAGAAAAGTTTTGAGATATTATTGCGATCCACAATTTCATATGAAGTTAGGACGACATTAGATTCTAGACTCATTACTTTTGAAGATTTGAAGCAAATAGCATATATGTTAAAAGAGAAGGGGGTACCGAAATGGGTATTGCAAGAATGTATATTGAGAGCCGAAGGTAATGCTCAAAAATTGAATATGATAAGTGACGAAGAATTAAAGATATTAAATGCAATTATAAGTGTAGAGATACGTAAGCAATGATACTATCGTTATTTATAAGAGAAAAGGAGTTTCATATAAGTGATGGAAATGATGACGAGATATACACTGTTGAGGAGAGATGCGGATTAGCAGATATGATACCACGTGCACTGCAAGATTATATTGCGGATATAAATTTTGAATTAATTGATACGTTACTATATTCGAATGGACCTGATTCGTTCACTTCGATGCGGATAATGACTGCGATGGTGAAAGGAATAGCAATAGTGAAACCTGAAATAAAGTTTATAGGTATGTCTAACTTTTTAACATACATGTATAAAGCTTCTGAATCCGCAGTATCTGGTATTTTAGCAATTCCGACGATGCGCGGGGACTACTTCGTGTGCAAGTATAATAATTATATATTATCTGGAATAAAAATTTGTGACAATCTATATTCAGATGTATTAATAAGTAATAATAGAATATACGATAATGTAAACTTGGCTGCTATTCAATGTAATTGTCATAAAATAAATATAACTCAAATAAACGATAAATATATAAATAGTGACCGTGAAGTAAAATATGATATTAATACAGAATATTAAAACATTAACTCTAGACGATTTTGCAATATTAAGGATGTTTCACGTGAAACATTTCCACGAATATTATATATCTGACAACTCGTTCACCGCATATCTTTCTCAGCCCCAGTATACTACTTATGGAATGTTTCACGTGAAACGTTTGATAGGATATGCGATTTTTCTAAATGGAGGAGTAGATGCAGATATAATCTATATTGCTACGTCTCCAAAGTTTCGTCGTTATGGCGTGGCAAGCGCACTCATTGCACGGTACATAACCGATTATAAAATATCAAATTTGTTCATAGAAGTAGAAGCAAGAAATACCATTGCGCTAAGATTTTATAATACGAACAGCTTTGAGATTATTGGGGTTAGGCGAAAATATATTAATGGGCACGATGCATATCTTATGGTGAAACGTCTGGCAAAATGTTGCTTATACACTATTTTTTATACGAAAATTCTTTACATCTGAATCACAAAAGTGGTATACTAAAGATAGGACGAAAGCATTAGAGTGGCATGACGAAATTAGCGATGGAACGAAAGGACCAAAAGATATGTGCATATATAGAATACCTGAAGTTGTGGAACGCTAAGTTGAATTTAGTATCACGCGAAACTTTAGATGATGTATATAATCGCCATATACTGGATTGTATGCAGATATCCAGATATTTGAAAAAGGATTATTGCATAATAGATGTTGGTTCTGGTGCTGGATTGCCTGGGGTAATTTTGTCCATTTTGGGGTATCATCATGTTTTATTATGCGAGCAAAACTTTAAAAAATGTGTATTTTTACATGATATGAAGGTACAATTGGGATTAGATTATGATATTTATAATGGAGATATATATGACTATTACATAAAAAGCGAAGAAAGCTGTAGGGTTGTTTTAGTGGCGCGCGCGTTTGCTTCACTAAGTCGCCTGATAGATGTTATGACACGACTAAAAGTTAAACGGGGAGTATTTCATAAAGGGGAACATTATAGGAGCGAGATAGCTGAAGCTCAGAAGTTATACGATTTTAAGTATGAAGTAAAGCACAGTGAAACGAATGAGCAAAGTGTTATATTAATAATAAATTTAGTAAGGAGAAAATGATGGCGACGAAGATATCTGTTTCAAATCAGAAAGGCGGAGTTGGCAAGACAACGACTTCAATAAATTTGGCGACAGCATTAGCTGCGGTCAGGAAGCGTGTCTTGTTAATAGACTTTGATCCTCAAGGCAATGCTACCACAGGATTAGGTATATATAGCCATAAGATCAGTACAAGTTATGAATTATTAACAAAAGAACAGACATTGTCAGAAGTTATAACTAATACAAATATACCAGGCTTGTCACTAATTCCTGCGAGCATAGATTTGGTGGGGGCAGAAATAGAATTGGTGCAAGTTTCAAAGCGAGAATCGATATTGAAAGAAGCGTTAAAGCCGTATGACGACATGTTCGACTATGTTATAATTGACTCTCCCCCATCAATGGGGCTGTTAACTTTGAATGCTCTGGTTGCGGCGGATGGTGTGTTGGTTCCGCTTCAGTGCGAGTATTACGCATTGGAAGGATTGAGCTATTTGTTAAATTCAATAAAGCGGATTCGTGCAACATATAATCCGAAACTACGATTATCTGGAATTGTATTGACAATGTATGACCGAAGGAATAGCTTGAGCCTGTCTGTTGAGAAGGATGTCCGAAAGCATCTTGATAGTTTGGTCTTTAAGACCGTGATACCTCGAAACATAAAGATATCAGAGGCGCCTTCGCACGGCAGACCTGTTCTCATATACGATGTGAAGTGCGTTGGTTCATACGCATACATGGAATTGGCGAAAGAATTTTTAGAAAAAGAGAAAACATGGAAGACAGATTAGGACGAGGATTGTCCGCTTTGCTGGGGGAACCCGTTACAGAGGAAACATCAAAAGAAATGCGAACAAATAGGGTTGATATAAATCTGATATACCCAAATGAAAATCAGCCGCGAAAGATGTTTGATGAAACAAAGATAAATGAATTGGCGAATTCAATATCATTACACGGAGTGTTACAACCTATTGCAGTCAGGCATAAGGGAAACGGATATGAAATAGTCGCAGGTGAGCGTCGTTGGCGAGCTTCTAAATTAGCTGGATTGCAAGAAATTCCAGTGTATGTCGTTGACTGCGACGAAACTCAAACTATGACACTGGCGCTAATAGAAAATTTGCAACGCACCGACCTTAACCCTATAGAAGAAGCTGAAGCAATGAAAAATCTTTTAGAAATGTGCGAATGTCGTCAAGAGGATTTGGGCACTATGTTGTCAAAAAGTCGCAGCTACATTTCTAATGCTCTGCGATTGCTGTCGTTGCCTGCTCACGTTCGCGAACTTATACGTGCGGGGCGGTTAACTGCGGGACATGCCCGAAGCCTTATCGGTGTTGGGAATGCTGACGAAATAGCCGACTTGGCGGTTGCAAACAACTGGACAGTACGCCAACTGGAAACCGCTATGAAAGATTTAAAAGCAGGTGCCCATGAGCCTGAAATACCAATAAGAACCCCCGCTCCTAAGACAAGCGCAGGAACAGCAATCGATATGGAAGCAAGCAGCGAAGCAATGGAAATCGCGGTGCGCGTCGCCGAAGCATTACACGCGGAGACGAAGTTAAAGATTACTAAACAAGGAGGAGTGTTTACAATAATTTGTAAATCTTGCGAAGAACTAGAAACGTTGGTTGAAAAGTTCATTTCTCTGGGCGAGTAGACGTCAGTTGAAGGGAGAAGTGTGCAAAAAAGCATGCTTTCCCACTTTCCCTCATATTTCGATTTGCGGATTTGATAATACGAATTCTATTTCGTTGTTTTTTACTTTATAACTGATATCAAACTTTATACTCCCAATAAAATCTGGGTAGCTTGCTTCACTTTTTTTCTTCTTGCAGATATTTATGGTGATACTTAATCTATCGTCCAAGTTAAATGCAAAGTACTCTTCGCAATAATCTATAAAATAATCATCTTCTATAATTAGATTTCCTTTATATTTTTCTTGACCATCTATAAAAATCTTTAAATTTCCATCAGTTAGTTCAAACTTCGTTCTTATTCGCAGTTGTTTAAAGATTTCGTCATTGGAAATATTATATGTGCTTAAAATACGTTTCTTATTTGAGAAAATCCTTTTTATAAAATTCTCAACAGGTGAGACCTGAATTATAAAGAGTTTTTCAATATTAAATCCAGTGCCATGCCCAATAACCGAAGATAAAAGCAATTCATTCTTACTGATTTCTTTCGCCTTTGATTGATAAATATTGGCGCAATCAATCTCGGGGGATACCAAATAATCATACTTAACAACGATTTTGGAATTGGGTTGCGTTTCAAATATTTTGAAATGTTCAGTACCTATACTTACTATTTCCGCAAAGCAAACCGAAATAGCAAGCAGTATTCCTGAAATCAACGTTTTAATATTCGCGTACATTTGTCTTTACACCCGCGGTATACCTGATAATTTTACCAAGGCATGACCGTTTTTGGAAATCCGCACGACTGAAGTTCTTATGGTGATACAATGATGTTGGATATTTGAATGTAAGGCGATGTTATGGCTAAAGAACAAATGACAAATGCGACGATCTCAGTCTTGCAAACTGCTGTTGAGATTGCAAAATCCCTGCACCATCAACAAATAACGCCGTTTCATTTGGCTAAAAGTTTTTTGCAACATAAATCGGAAGACATTATTTCAAAAGCGTTTGATGGGGTTGACCTGCAAAAATTTGACAGCGAGGTTGAACAAAAAATCAATACGTTACCTAAAGTTGAAGGTACAGATGATGTTTTTCTGTCTCCGGAAGTAAATTCGATTTTTCAACGATGTAAAGAAAAAGCGGAAAGATTAAATGATAAGTATATAAGTCTGGATAATTTGTTGATTAATTCGCTTTGCCTTCCGCCACTGAAAGAGGTATACTTAAAATGTGGGGGTGGTTTAGAGAAACTCGAAAGGATGGTAAGCAAGATGCGTATGGGAAAAACAGCCGATAGTGAAAATGCAGAGGCGGGATTTGATGCACTGAATAAGTATGCAACAGATTTGACAAAATCTGCGAGTGAAGGAAAGTTAGACCCAGTCATTGGGCGAGATGAGGAAATTCGCCGAACAATGCAGGTTTTATCAAGGCGAACGAAAAATAACCCGATACTGATTGGCGAGCCTGGCGTTGGAAAAACGGCAATAGCCGAAGGATTGGCTCAGAGAATTGTCAAAAATGACGTTCCGGATTCCATAAAAAATAAGCGTATAATGTCGCTGGATTTAGGCGCGCTTTTGGCAGGGGCGAAGTTCCGAGGCGATTTCGAGGAGCGGCTGAAGGCGTTGCTCAAAGATGTTGCAGAAGCTAATGATGTTATACTGTTTATCGATGAAATTCACACTCTCGTTGGCGCTGGCAAGGCGGATGGGGCTATGGATGCTTCGAATATGCTGAAACCAATGTTAGCACGTGGGGAATTACGCTGCATCGGTTCAACGACTTTGGACGAATATAGACAATATATCGAAAAAGATACGGCATTCGCTCGTCGTTTTCAGCCCGTGTTCGTTAATGAACCATCAGTTATCGACTCGATTTCTATTTTGCGCGGATTGAAGGAACGGTATGAATTGCATCATGGCGTCAGGATAAGTGATTCCGCGGTCGTTGCTGCTTGCACCTATTCAAACAGGTATATCAGCGAGAGATTTCTCCCAGACAAAGCGATAGACCTTATGGACGAAGCGGCAAGTCGGCTCAAGATGGTTATTGATTCAAAACCAGAAAATATCGATGAGTTGGACAGAAAGATAATGCAGCTTCGAATAGAGAGCGAAGGGCTAAAAAAAGAAACAGATAAAAATTCGAAAGAGCGCTTGGAAAAAATCAAAAATGAGCTTGCTATTTTGGAAGCAGATTCGAAAAAACTGAATGAAAATTGGAACAATGAAAAAGCACATCTAGAGGAAATCAAAACGATTAAGGAGAAACTTGATAATCTGAGAAATAATGCGGAAATAGCACAAAGAAATGGTGACTTTGCGAAAGCAGGCGAGATTTTGTATGGACAAATACCTCCTTTGGATGCGAGGTTGTCAGAGCTTCAGAATGAACAATCTCAAAAAGCTACGAAAAATGAAGTGTCTGAGGACGATATAGCGCTCGTCGTTTCTCGCTGGACAGGCATTCCAGTCGAAAAAATGTTGATGAGCGATAAGGAAAGACTGCTCAGCATTGAAGCAAAACTGGGAGAATCGGTCGTCGGGCAAAGCGAAGCGATAAGTGCAATCGCGGATTGCATACGACGTTCGCGTGCTGGAATATCAGACCCAAATCGTCCAATCGGTTCGTTTTTGTTCTTAGGCTCAACTGGCGTCGGGAAAACCGAGCTCTCCAAGGCATTGGCACTGTTTTTGTTCGATGACAAGAATAGCATGGTGCGTATCGATATGTCGGAATATATGGAAAAGCACGCCGTTTCCAGGCTGATTGGTGCGCCTCCAGGCTACGTTGGATACGAGAAAGGCGGGGAGTTGACTGAAGCAATACGTCGCCGCCCATATTCTGTCGTTTTATTTGACGAGATAGAGAAGGCGCATAGCGATGTTTTCAATATATTGTTGCAGATTTTAGATGAGGGACATTTAACTGATGGGTTAGGCAAGAATGTCAATTTCAAAAATACAATAATAATATTAACCTCGAATATCGGGTCGGAATATTTTCTGGATAAAAAAAGCAAAAAAGCCGATATTCAGAGAAAAGTACTCGAGAAATTGCAAGCGACAATGCGTCCTGAGTTGATAAATCGACTCGATGAGATTATCGTATTTAACAGCTTGTCTAAAGAAGACATGGGCAAAATAGTCAATATTCAGCTTAACGAGTTGTCGAAACGTCTGGCACAGCATCAAATAAAAATTCAATTCGACAACAGCATCAGGGATTGGCTATGCGAGATAGGATACGACCCGATATACGGCGCTCGACCACTAAAACGTGCTATTCAGAGAAACCTCGAGGATAAAATCGCAAAGTCGATTATCGAGGGCACCATTGTGCCAGACAAAGAGATTTCGCTAGTATATTCAGACGGAAAAATAACAGAGATGAAATAGTCAGAAGCATGACAAGATGGAGGGATATCCCTATCCCTCTGGCAACTCAGGCACCGGGTAACCTTTTAGATATACACATAACAATCGTAGTTTATTGGGATCATTTCTAAATGTTTGTGCATTTTGTACATCCTCATCTAACCGTTTTGCTCTCCCGTATTTTTTTATCACTTCCGTGTATATCTTACCGGTGGTGAGGTCCTTCGTGACCACTCCTAGTAGTCTGTATGGGACTCCGAAATCAAAATCATGTATTACAAACTCTTCTTCTATTCTCGTGTCATTCTTTATTGCGTTATTTTGTTCTTCTGAGTCCAAACTTGTAATTATTACATCTGGATATTTCGTTTGCAGGTCAGGTTCCTTATTTAGACCGTGCTTCACTATACATGCAGCATAAATCGATTCTATTGTCGTCTCGTGTGTTTTATCTATTAGCAAAATATTGTGGCGCCCTAGTATGTTTTTAGTATAATACAATACTGCCTCTCTCTCACTTATTTTTCTTCGCACATTCGGTATGATTGCGCCGAAGGCTTCTGTTTGCAGTATTTCGAGTATCAAGTCTATTGTATCTGCACAGGATTGTTCGTTTGCTATTTGTGATAGTCTGGATTTCAGTCTATTGCGCGTCGTTTCTTCCCCTGGCTTAATAGTATTCGCATATTTTATGAAACCTTTCTCAAAGTTTTTAATCAATTCAGCTTTATACTTAGTGTCGCGGTCATACCATCTCTTATAGTGTATCTTGGCCAAAAATGGCGCAATGTAGCAATTTTCTGGCTTTTTAAACTTCGTCTCTTTTATTACTGTGGATATTATTCCCTGCAATACAGGCATATCATCTATCAACTCCAATACCGCAACTACGTTCTGTCGAGATTTGAGATATTCTCTATCTTGTTCTTCAGAACCATCGTTTATATAAAGATATATTGGGTCTGTGCCTTTAATTTTTGTATTTATAGACATATCTTGATTTAACGTAACGTATCTGTTGTCGAAAACTTTGTAT
>JAFSTL010000092.1 GCA_017450545.1 Alphaproteobacteria bacterium | reverse complement strand
GCTGAGAAATTCCATCGCCAAACAGGAATGACTTGTTTTCCGATGTCGCCATCTGGGTCGTGATTTTGTCATGGATAAATTCCTCAACGTTGGCGGTATCATCTTCGAGCATAGCGTAAGAAACACGCGGTTTCGCGTAAAGCTGGTGTAGATGTATCGAAACTTTGGTAATCGAGGATATCTCTTCACACTTTATGAGCTCATCCGTTATCCAACCTGATGTCTCGGAATCCTTGGTATCCACGACGACATCGAGCCTGTCGTTAGATGTATATGTTACCTTCGCAAGCGATTTTATCGGGCTCAAAATTTGAATTTTGTTCGTTATAGCATCTGAAATCGAGGGCGGCAAATCGATTTTCGCCTGCTCATTTTGATTTCCTCTCAGGAAATTCAAAAATTTTTTTGCATCAGCGCTTACCGTCTGATTTTGGTTATCCATAGGTATATTCATATTTTCCTCCTTGAAAATAAAAAACGTTTGAACTAAAATTTGGTTATGATCATCGGAGTTCGTCCGGTTTTGTTAGGCTTTTGGTCTTTTAGGTCGCATAGCTCAGCTGGTAGAGCACTGCGTTCACATCGCAGGCGTCACAGGTTCAAGTCCTGTTGCGACCACCAGATTTCCTCCCGATCTGTTTCCAGGATATGGGGCGATTTTTTTCCTGTCAAAAAATAAAAAGTCCCATAAAATTTTAGATAATTTTGTTGCTTTAGAAATTTTGGAGATAAATTTTTTTAATGAAAATGTTGACAACGAGCGTGATGTGATATACAATATAGTTATGAGGATATACAAAAGGAGACATATAGATGAGCAAACATATAAAACACACGGTTATGGCATTGTTGATAGCGCCAGTCGCCATTTCTTCGGTTTATTCCAGCACAAGTCGTGAAATCACTTTTGATGTAACGAAACTTGAGCCAAAGCAAGAAGAGATATTTTATGGAAAGCTAACCCAATTTTTCAACGATAATTCAGTGACCGATGGGAAAGAGCTGAGCATAGTGATTAAAACAACGGCGCCATCCTCAGTTGCCATTAACGAAATACTGACAGCTGGAAATTACGAAATAAGCTTCATGCAAGGACAAGACCATGAGGAAAAAGTTGGTCAAAAAGTATACTATCGAGGAGCAAGTGAGTATGCCGCACTAATCGAATCTCTCGCAAAGAATGACGAACTCAACCTGCGCGTGTACGATAAGTTAAAATCGTTGACACTTGAAGACGAGCTGCTAGAGGAAGTTAGTAAGTTTGAACGTATCGACAAAGATAATTACAAAAAGTTGATACAGGCTTGCTTAAGGACAGTCAAAATGAACGCTGTTGGCAGATACCAAACAATCGACGACTTGGTGGAGACAAACTTTGTAGATAGCTTGTGCAGGACTGTTGGACACATGGAGAACGTCGAAAATTTGCGAAACGGCATCTGGTTTTGCACAGACATACCGATTGACGACGTAACCGATGAGGAATTGTATCAAAAAATGTGTGACAGACTGAAAAGTCTTGTTGATTAATGTGACCAAAGTGTTTCAGAGCGACCTATATCAGGTGGATTAGGAGCTCTGAAACCAGTATCTAGTTCAGTTTTATCATAGCACCCTGAACAGCAACGCCGGCTGTTCCTTGCAATTGTAACATCGCATTGGCTTTTACTGTGGTTGCTGCAGTTGATGACAGATCTAAAGTCGCTTTCGCATTGACTTTGATCGAAAGCCCATCGATTTGTACGCCGGTTTTAGCATCACATTTAAAGCTCAGCGTAATTAATTCCATTGCATTTTGAGCATTCGCCAACAAATTCTGACAGTCAATTTTGGTCTCTTTGCTTGACTTCACAGCAATAACGTCCCCGGATGTTATCGCTGTTCGCTCTGCTGACTTTATATTGAGCTCTCCTTGCGTTTCAATATTTATATTCTTCGTGGCTTTTATAGAAATATCTCCTGTTACATCGATATTCAAATTCCCTTTCGAAAGAGTGACACTTTGATCGCCTTCTTTCAATGTTATGGTCTGATTTCCTTTATCTAAAAGAACAACATAATCGCCTTCATTCAATATTATTGAGTTTTTGCCACATTTTATTGTTAACGAATGTTCAACCGGCTCTTTTTGGGCTTCTAAGGTGATTTTTTGCGATCCCTCGTTTAATACTTCTTGAACGCTATTTTCAATAATTAAATTCATGTCCTTTTGTGCATGAATAAAAATTTCTTCATCAGCTTTTTTGTCATTAAAACTAAGTTCATTAAAGCCGTCTCCGCCTTGTGAAGTGTGCGTTCGAAACGATGATACCGTATTGTTGTCTTTTGCGTACTCAATTGCCTTGTTTATGCCATTGTACAAACAACCAACAACTATTGGTTGGTCGGGATCTCCATTGACAAATTGCACCAAAACCTCCATGCCGACTCTCGGAATAATAAGTGAGCCAAAGTTATTTCCTGCCCAAGTTTGCGCTGTTCTTATCCAACAAGAGCTATTTTCATCTGGCTGCGTTCGTGAATCCCAGTGAAATTTCACTTTTATTCTGGCATCACTGTCGCAAAATATTTCTTCACCAGAATTACCCGTGACGAGCGCAGTCTGGCATCCATAAATTCTGTTTTTAAAATGCGATAAAATAGGTCGAAATGGTATATTGCTCGGAATACCAACAAATGAATTGTAATAAATCGGAGTATCCGCCTTATCTGGCATTTGGTTTATATAATGTTTGACAAAAACAGTAAAAAATTCTCCATTATGTTTTTCTGTTCTGGAGCCAGAAATTTTAAAAATTGCACCAGGATATAGTTCTGGACAATATGAATTTCCAGTCAGTTGTTTTGTTAAACTATTCTCACTTTCCAATATGATTTTGGTTATATCATTGCCATCACTCTTTTGTTTAAAAGTTGGCGAATATATTTCTTGTTCTCTTAAGTTGCTTTTATCGCGATTATCCGTATAATTGCCAGAAATTACTTCTGCTTTTTGCTCGCTATATGAATATGCATCAACTTTTTTTGTGCCGAGCGTGTCTGAAAATGAGACATTATAAACAGAATTCGGTGTAATGGTTGCGTTTGTTGCATATTGACGAATTTTTAATTCAGTTATTATTTTTCTTCCAGCTGAACTTATATCGGATATTTGTAAGGTGTCCTTTGTTTTTTCATGTTCAAAATAGTAAAAAAGCCCTTCCTCTTCCATCAATCTCGACAAAAAATGAAAATCGCTTTCTCCGTACTGAACGCAAAAAGAGCGCTTCGCCCTCTCTGTCTTATGCAATTTAATCTCAACATTCGAGATATTATTTTCTTTTAAGATGCTGTGTATTATGTCTATTGCTGTTTTTTCTTGAAACGAGCGATACTTCGTTGCATACTTTGTCTGTGTAAAAGTCGGAACAATACGGATATACAGCAAATTTCCGTTATTTATATCACCAGGACTGACTATATTTTCGAATTTTGCATATTCTATGATGCCAGAGAAATACCGAGTATTCTGGTCATCTATCTCGACAGCAAGCGTCGCAACTGTGTTCAAAAGCTTCTCAGTGTCGATTTGCACATCAGTTTTCAGATAAACTTCTGCATTGAACAGATGAGATACTTCCTCGATTATTTCTGCTTTAACAACTAATGCATCCTTTATGGCAGAACAAAGTATATCTACAATCAATTGATCAGCTTTGCTATGAAGTCACACCCTTGAATTTTATAAAAATATTCCAACTTCATCAATCAGCGAATGCAGGACGATCCTGTGTTACATAGGCAAGTTGACTTACGATGGCTGTTATGGTATCCTGAGCAGGAAGAAGGAGTTTTTTTCGGAGGAAGTTTGTGATTGATCCGATGTCTTCATTTGAAGTGAAAAATATCATTCCCATAAGTATCTTCGGAATAGATATATCCGTCACTAATTCTTCGATTTTTATGCTCCTTGTGGTTGCGATGATTTGCTCAATTTTTTGGTTTGCGACGAGAAATCGCGATGTTATTCCGACGAAGTTACAAGTTGTTGTTGAGAAACTTTTTTTCTTTATCGGAGGAATTGTCAAGTCTAATGCTGGAACAAAAGGAATTATGATTTTTCCATACATGATGACTTTATTTCTGTTTATCATGATTGGGAATATAGTTGGGCTTTTTCCTTTTGCCTTTTCGTATACCAGTCAGCTTTGTATAACTCTGGGGATGGCATTGATGGTGTTTATTGCATCGATAGTCGTTGGGTTCTTGAACCAAGGAATTGCGTATCTCAGACGTTTTTGCCCCGGTGGCATTCCTGGCTATCTGATCCCATTTTTTATAATCATTGAGCTTTTGTCATTCTTGTTCAGACCAGTTAGTCTTGGAATTAGGCTATTTGCAAATATGGTTTCTGGGCATATAATGATTGAGGTAATAGCTGGATTTGCGGCTTCCATAGCAAGCATTGCTGCGTTTTCATACTTCTCAGTGGTGCCTGTTGTTGTGAATGTCGCATTAAACATTTTTAAGCTTGTTGTGTGCATGCTGCAAGCCTATGTATTCGTAGTTTTATCATGCATGTATTTGTCTGAATCTATGGAACCTCAGACGCATTAGAAAGGAGAAATGGAAATGGACGCAAGTGCAGCAAAATTAATTGGTGCAGGAATTTCGATGATAGCCTTGTTCGGCGTTGGAATGGGATTGGGAAACCTGTTTTCTTCGCTCATACAATCGATTGCAAGAAACCCATCCGCGAAAAACGATTTGGTTTCGACTGGAATGTTATGTTTTGCTTTGATTGAATCAATAGCATTACTTGCTTTCGTTGTTGCGATGATTATATTGTTCACAGCGTAAACGATGCTTCCCCAGTTAGATATTTCACATTACACATCGCAAGTATTTTGGCTTTTGGTGAGCTTTTGCATACTCATAGTTGCCATGAGAAAGGTTTTTATTCCGAAGGTAAATTCAGACATCAAAGAACGAGAAGATGCTATAGCCTCGCGAAACGAAGTGATAAAGAATCTGAGCCAGCGTGAAAACGAATTAAATGAGCAAATAAGGCAAAGTGAAAAAGAAAAGATAAGCAAAATAACCTCCATATATAATGGGATAGAAAAAAGATATGCTACGATATTGTCTGAGCAAATGAGGGATTTGCAGGCGGAACAAACGCAATTGACAAAGGCAATCAAAGCGAAGTATGAAACCGAAACCAGAAAGATGATCGAAAAAAAACAACAAACGATAGACATGCTTGCACGATTTGCTGTATCAAAGATTGAGGAAGGATGCACAAAAGTATGAATTTGTTAAACGAGCACATATTTTTGATTATCAGTTTTGTTGTTGCAATTGTGGGGGCGTGTAAATTTGCATATAAGAGAGTGGATAAAACGTTAACCGACGAGATAGAAGAGATATCGAAAAAGATAGCAGGTGCAGACAAAGCGAAAAGGGAACACGAAGATCTAATCAATGCTCTGAAAAACAAATTAAATAATATACAAAACGAACAAAAGACTGCAGCATATCACGCAATGGCAGATGCAAAGAAAGAAACTATAATAAGAAACGAAACGATAGACAAAATAATAAAAGAGAAGCGAGAAAAAAACGAAAGAGACGCAATGAAAATCGAGTGTGCTCTAATAGCTCAAACACAAGAAAAATATATAAATGCAGTGATTGATGAGACACTCCGTAAGTTACGTGAATTAAAAGCGGACAGCGAGTTTCAAGACAACGCTGTTCGAAATTCATTAGAAATGCTACGAAGTATTTCAGAGAAATAGTCGATGAGTGATAAGATACTACACAGTCTAGAAGTTGAGCAAGCGCTGCTTGGGGCGATAATACTAGACAACACCAAGATTGATGATATACCATCCAGTTTACAGTCACGACACTTTATCGCTGAGTTGCACCAAAAGATATATGATGTCATAAATCAAATAAGGAACGAAGGGTCAGTTGCAGACCCATTCACAATCTCAGCACGTCTGCATAGTGATGAAAGTTTTAATGCCGCTGGTGGGAAAAAATATATAATAGATATGGCGGATACAGTTATTGGTGTGACGAATATTGCCGAATATGCAAGGATAATACAGGACTTTTACATAAGGCGCCAAGTCGTTGAAATAAGTGAGAATGCGATAAAAGATGCTCAAACTTTATATAACAGCGACAATGGGCAAGATGTTATAGATGCAACTGAAAAGCAATTGTATGAACTGACGAATGAAATTGCGGGAAATGGACGTTTAGTAACGTTTAAAGAAGCATTGAGCGTGTCTATAGAAACTGCGGCGAAAGCTTGGAAACACAAGGGAGATATAATCGGCGTCACTTCTGGATTTCATTTCATAGATCGGATGTTAGGTGGATTTCAGAACTCCGATTTAATAGTTCTTGCAGGGCGTCCATCAATGGGGAAAACAGCGTTAGCAACAAATATAGCCTTAAATGCAGCAAAGGCGAAATTGGAAAAAAAGAGCGGAGGCGCCGGAGTTGTGTTTTTTTCGTTGGAAATGTCATCCGAGCAACTTGCGACACGAGTTCTGGCGATCGAATCAGGGCTGTCATCAGATAAAATACGTCGCGGAGAAGTTCCTAAAGATGCTTTTGCAAAGTTTGAAACAGTGAGACAAAACTTGAATGGGCTAGAGCTTTATATAGAAGATACTTCAAGTCTTTCTGTCACTCAAATACGTAATAAAGCACGCAAGTTAAAAAGACAAAAAGATATCGGTTTTATAGTTATAGATTACCTCCAGCTAATTACTGCATCCAGTGGGTCAAGAAATAAAAATGAGAACAGGGTTCAAGAAATTTCGGAAATAACCCGGACATTGAAGGGAATTGCGAAGGAATTAAATGTCCCTGTCCTGGCGTTATCGCAGCTATCACGTGCAGTTGAGCAAAGGGATGATAAAAAACCGCAACTTTCGGATTTGCGTGAGTCTGGTTCAATAGAACAAGATGCAGACGTGGTGATGTTCGTGTTCAGAGAGGAATACTATAAGGAGCGAAAAGAACCGACTGCAGGTTCTGAAGCTCACGAAAAATGGCAAGCTGAAATGGAAAAAATAAAAAACAAAGCGGAAGTCATAGTTGCAAAACAGCGCCAAGGGCCAGTTGGCAATATAGAACTATGTTTCGACGGAAAACTAACTCGATTTAGTGAACCACTAAAGCAATGATATTATATTAATTTTGTTAAGCATGATAATTTCTTGCGACTATATACGTTTCAGGAGATTCTTTGCGACTGGATTGTGGTTTAAAATGCTTTATACACGTGAAGTGTTGCTTCATCTTTGCAAGCAATTCTGTGCAAGACCCGCCCTGAAATACTTTTGAAACCAATATTCCGCCTGGTTTAAGTGTGATTTGACAAAAATCATAAACGGATTCTAGCAAGCAAATTATTCTCAAATGATCAACTTGTTTTATCCCGCAAGTATTCGGCGCCATATCACTCAGTATCACATCAACCTTTTCATTATGCAAAAGTTGAATGAGTGTTTGAATATCATTCTCATTCATAAAATCGCCTTGCATAAATTCAACATTTGGCAACGAAGGCATTTCCAATAAGTCAAGCGCAACGACCCTTTTCACTATTTCTGACGCGACTTGCGACCACCCGCCAGGAGCTGCTCCCAAATCTAGAACAACAGAATTTTTATCAAAAATCGTGAATTTATCCTGGATTTCCAATAGTTTATAGGCCGCCCTCGAGCGATATCCCTCTTGGCGTGCTCGCGCAACATACGGATCATTCATTTGACGTGCTAACCATTTTTTCGATGATGCCGTCAACTTTTTATTTCGTATCTTCGTCATAAATTGATTATCCAATTGTTCTATGCAATAGTTTCTCATGCAAAACCACTGGTGCCCGGAAGAAGACTCGAACTTCCACGGAGTTGCCCCCACACGCACCTGAAGCGTGCGCGTCTACCAATTCCACCACCCGGGCATCATTCACATTCTATACCAACATTGGGTTAGCCGCAACTACGTTCGGTGCTTTAATTCACCACGAAACCGCTCCATTGCACCTAACAATGACACTGGAGCGGCAAGTGACTATTTAGCTGATATTCTTTTATATTCATTCTGTATATCTTCAAAGCATCTATTTAATAGATTAGTTTTTGTCTCACAGCGTGACAAATCATATTCTTTGTTATCCCTTTTCCCATAATATTCAGCCATGTCTCTGAGTTCCGTCGCGAATTGCAATTTTACGTAGTTACTATGGTACATATCGCCATACGGCATTCCTAGTAGAGGCAATTTCAGCAATGGTAAGCGGTTATTGATCTCAATCAACCTCATCATCACTCTTTCATGCTCTGTCTGATCTTCTTTCTCTCTTATATGATTTGATACAGTCCTCAACGTTTTGAAAATTTCATTGTTTTTATCATGCGTCCAGTTCATCGCTTCCTCTAAGAATCTTTCTCTTTCGTTGGACAACAAACTTATAGTCACGTCGGCTCCGCCATTCCAATATGTGTAACGATTCTGTCTTTTTATTTTTATAATCAGGTCTCTGTATTTTTTTGTGTCAACCGACATTGTGTATTTGACTTTGTTCGCCCAAAAATGAAGTACTTCAACGTCATCTAGTAATTTGTTGATTATATTATTAGGGAACCTGGTCTGACATTCTGTACCGTTTATGGGGCTGTTCTTATTTTCATATAAATTATCCATAAACCTACCTAAGGTTTCAAGTTGACGTTCATTTGCTAGTTCCCCATTTGTGATTTCGTAATTTTTTTTCTTCCCTTGTAAATCTCGTATCTCACTTTCCAGTTCCTCATTTTGCTTATTCCAGCGCTTTTACGTTGTATCGGTAATTTTCAACTGAGTCCCAAGTTTTATATTCATTTTGCAAGTCTTTTAGGAATTCACACCTTCTCATTGCACGTTTTTTAAAGTTTGTTTTATTTTCATATTCATTCACGTCGTTTTGGTCACCAACTTTATCCAACATTTCTCCCTCACGTTTATAATCTGCAATCCAGCTGTTGTTTTGTTTTCTGTCTTTCTCACAAATTTGCAATTTTTCGTTTAATCTTTCTAATTCTAATGCATCTTTAACCAGATTATCTATTATCTTGTTGCTTTTATCATCTTTGTT
>JAFSTL010000091.1 GCA_017450545.1 Alphaproteobacteria bacterium | reverse complement strand
ATTGCTGTAATATTCGCGTTTATTCAGTGTTGTTATGCTGAGACGATTATCAACACTCCCGAGAAGTTTCAACACTTTGTGTATGAAGCTGGTTGGAGAGCTAATGCTGGATATTATGACGATAGTCCGCGCAAAGACAAATGGTATAATGACAAAATATACGAGGACTCGATATACAAAGTTATACCTCAGGCGGTTGCGGATTGTATGCAAGGGAAAGCGGAGTTTGAAAATGTTGGGACAATAGTAACATTTGAAGCAAAGGACCATACGGGATATTCTCCAGAGAATTGGAACGCAGTTGTATTGTGGAATTACTTGGAATACGCAATACATAATGGCGGAGCACTAAGTAATGATGGAGTTTCAGAAGTCGGGAAAAAGCTTAAGACATACTATGCACAAGACTATTGGGACTATATAAATACAGCCGTTAGCGATATACAAACGTATGCAACGGATTTAAATTTATATGATTATATAAAAGAGGTACAAACAAATCAAAATAATAACAAATATTACACAGTGATACGAGAATTTAAACAAAGAAAATTTGAGATGTGGAGCACTCATAAAGGCTCTGCCACAATTCGATTCCCCAAACAAAACGTAGAAATATACCTAAAACATGGCCAAGAAGACAAGCTGCGCACTGCTGCGAGTAAAAACACAACGCCTAAAACTAAAGATGAGATAACGTGGATAGGATATAGAGTAATGAGCGACGACATAGATGGCATATGGGAAGAAATATATTTAACTAACTTAGTCATGAGGATTTTGTATAACTCAGAGTCAATACATAAACTCATAAAAAGGCTACACCAGGAAAACAATAAGCAAGACGAACCCAGTTACTGGGTACAGAGAATATTCTATGATCTAAGAGCGGGCGATTTCTATGAGGCAACCGACGATATAGCTGAGATGCGGAAAAGCTTAAATATTCCTAAAAGCGATGATGAACTGAATAGAACTCAAAGAATAATGCAAACATACAAAAACATAATCAGGTTATTAAGGGAAGAGGCAGAACGAAAAGGAAAGAACGCAATTGATCTGAGGTCAATGGAGATTAGCGAATACATAACACTAAAAGGGAAAATATATAAAAAAGGCAGCAGCGTACAATCAACTCAATACAATATGTATCTTGGAGTAGACGAAGGAGAAGAAAGTATACAAGAGACAATAAAAAATTATGAAAAAATGCTAGGAATAAAACAGCGCGCAGATGGTGCATCAGAATTTGTATCAATAATGACAATGCCTAAACTAATAGCATTTTATCGGGACAAATATAACGCAGATTTAATTGAGACACAAAATATAATAGAGACGGCAGGTAAAAAATATAAGCTTATAGGAGTAGTGGATGGAAAAGTGAAAGACCCAAAAACTTATAGCGTTCGAATAAATACCGAATCTGGTTGGTATAAAGTAGGTCACGATGTAGAACGCCGAGAGCCAAACGCCAAATCATACAGCATACAAATAGCGTTCTATGAAAGGGTAGAGTAACGCAGTAATAAGAATCAGACGCTGATGAATTTCACACAATTTATCGGCACCTCCATTTTTCGTCACAGTCATATGGTCGATTTGGACATTTTCTCCGACTTGCATTTCATCGTATTGCTTGAATTTGCACGGCTTGGCATACTTGTCAAATTTTCACTTTCCCGTACGTTCTGTTTTCGGCTAGTATTTGCCGAATTAGTTTTTGGGCACATCGACGCCGAACTTGCTTTTTTACACATTTTTCGGGCATCTAGACCTGAAAATCAGGCGTTCAAGCTATTTTTTTGCGCCGATAATGAACAGCTAATTCCGTAGAAGTGAAGTAATTCACACAGTTTCACTTGCTTTTCACAAAGTTTTTCGAAATCCGACATGCTTTTTTCTTGCATTGCAAGCGAAAATAGTATATCAATATTTTTACGCAATAAAAGTATTTGCATAAATAAAAGTCTCCTTTCTTGAATTGAAAAAGAACAATTTAATTCTGGAGACTTTTTTCTATTAGCTCAACTTAAATCCCTTCGCTTATAACTAAGCCAACTTCTGTCCCATATGTCGTGAACTTAAACAATCGTCATAATTCAACCTATGCCTAGCATGAAAACATGCTATAATGGAAGCGGTCTGTAGAAAGATTTGATTGTATGCAGGAATTACCAAGAACGCTGCCTGTTTTGAAAGTGCGTTCAACAATACTGATGCCTCAGGCTCATTTGCCGGTGATTATGCAGCGGGAGGCGTTTAAAGCTGTTGCACCTGAAGTGCTGGAGGATAATATCGTTGCTGTGGTTCAACCAAAACCTATGTTGATTAATGGATATAGAAATAGGCAAACGGCGCAACCCTATAAAATCGGCTGTGCTGGGAAAATTACCGGAGTTTATACGACGGAAAACAATATTACTATCAACATTTATGGGCTTTGTAGATTTGAAATAGTTGAACAACTTGTTCAAGATGTGACCGGAATTGATCGAATTGTTGTAAATTATAATAAATATTTAGCCGATTTAGATGAAAAGAAAGGCGAACAGATAAATTACGACAAAGGGAGGTTATTGCATGCTTTAGATGCCTATTTCAAGCATCTTGCGATTTTTCCGAATTGGAAAGAGATTGAAAAGACACCTGCAGATGTTTTAGTGTCGGCTCTGGCTATGGCATGTCCTTTTCATCCTAGCGAGAAACAATCTCTTCTAGAAGCTGTGGATTTTCAAGCACGTTCTGATATGATAACAAAGATGATTGAAGTGAACTCGCATGATCGTTACAACACTGCAAGTACGGTAAATTAAGTTATGAAATTTCATATAGAAGTTTATGGATGCCAAATGAACGCGTATGATGCCAAAAGGATATCCGACACGTTGGTGGCTCATAATTTCGAGCAGGCGTTTGATGCAACAGAAGCAGAAATTTTGATCTTTTACACTTGCAATATCAGGGAAAGGGCTGTTCAAAAGCTTTTTTCAAATATTGGGCTTTTGCGAAATGAGAACACGAAAGTAATCGCTGTTGGCGGGTGCGTTGCACAAGCGGAAAAAAGCAATATATTTCAGCATAAACATATCAATATTGCTTTTGGAGCACAGACATATCATCGTTTGCCTGAACATATTGAGGATGTATTGGCAGGAAAAAGGCGACAAATTTTAGATATAGAATTTGATCAAGCGCAAAAATTTGAATGTTTACCAGAAAGAAAAAATGTGTCGTTTAGTGAGTTTGTGACTATCCAGGAGGGATGTGACAATTTTTGCACATATTGCGTCGTGCCTTACACTAGAGGACGTGAATACTCAAGACCTGCGAAGGATATAATAGAAGAAGTGAAATCGTTGCTAAGTCGAGGGACAAAAGAGATAACGTTGATTGGACAAAATGTGAATTCATATCATGGGGAAGCGCCATATATTAGCATTGGAAAACCAAAAGAGACTTGGCGATTGGAGCGTTTGATACGCGAAATAGCGGAACTGGATGGTTTAAGACGGCTGAGATATACGACATCTCATCCAAAGGATTTCACGACAGAATTGATGAGAGTGCACGCTGATGTGCCGGTTTTGGTTCCATTCGCACACATTCCAGTGCAGTCTGGAAACGATCGGATACTGAATGCTATGAATCGCGGTCACACTGCACAAGAATATATGGATAAGATCGCAAAATTTCAAGACATATGTCCGCGTATTCAGTTTTCTTCAGATTTCATTGTTGGTTTTCCATCAGAGACTGAAGAAGAGTTTGCTGATACGGTACGATTGGCAGAATTAGTCGGATACACCATCTCATTCTCGTTTAAGTATAGTCGCCGAAAAAATACTCCAGCTGATAAGATGGCAGGACAAATACCGGATGAGACCAAAGAAAGGCGTTTGGCGATTTTGCAACAAGCATTGCTCAAGGATCAAATATGTCACAATAACGCTTTGGTTGGACAAACACAAGAAGTCTTGTTTGAGAAAGTTGGCAGAAAACCTAATCAGTATATAGGAAAGAATGTGTATCTTCAATCTGTTATCGTGGAGAGCAATGTTAACTTAATTGGGCAATTCAAAAATGTTAAGATAGAGACAGCAGGTGAGAATTCAGTTATGGGAAAGGTTGTCGAATGACTGATAGGATAAAAATAGTTATAGAAGATGAAGCTTGGACTCAAATTGATGGGTATAACGACTGGATAAGCCGTTTGGATGGCTTGTTACAGGAAAGCATAAACAAAGAGTGCGAAAATGACCAAAGATGCTGGGTCGGATTGCTGCTGACGGATAACCGACATATGCAAATTTTAAACCGGAATTTTAGAGAGGTAAATACTCCCACGAACGTTTTGTCATTTCCGGAATACGATACAACAAGACTGAAGAATCAGTTTTCACTTCATCATGGCTCGGACATTTTTCTTGGCGACATAGCTATGTCAAGAGAACAGATCGTGAATGAATCTGCAAAATATGGTATAAAGTTCTTCGATAGATGTTCTCATTTGTTTGTGCATGGCGTGTTACACCTTTTAGGTCTTGACCACGTTGAAGAGGAAGCTCGCGCGGAGATGGAAAGAACAGAAATCAAAATTCTAAATAAGTTTGGTGTAAATAATCCATATATTCTCAAAGAGGAAGAAAAATAATATATGAGTAGTAGCGAACCTAGCACAAGTGCTAATAAAAGTTATATAAAGAAAATTTTGTTAAAACTTTTGTTTTGGAGAAAAGCAAAAGAACCCACCTTGCGTGACACTATAGAGGAACTGATAGAAGAAGACGAATGTGCAGAACAGCAATCAATAGCTGAGAACGAGCGCGAGATACTCGGAAATGTCCTGAGCTTACATGACGTGCAAGTGCAAGACATCATGGTGCCCCGCGTGGAGATAGAAGCAGTTGCAGTTACTGCCCATATGGAAGAACTAATTTCGAAGTTTGTTGAAACACAAAAATCCATGATAGTTGTGTATCAAGGCAATATAGACAATGTTCTAGGCGCTGTTTATTTGAGAGATGTCATTAACTGGTTTAAGATGAATAAGCCATTTAATTTAAGCATTTTCGTCAAGGAAATCTTGTTTGTTCCTCCTACAATGCGTAGTTTAGATTTGTTACTAAAAATGCGAGAGACCGGTATAAAATCTGCAATAGTCGTTGATGAATACGGCGGGGTAGACGGATTAGTTGCTTTTAGAGACATAATAGAAGAAATAATCGGCGATATACAAGATGCAACTGAAATAAAAAACCAAAAGAAAAAAGTCATCAAAAACTCTGATGGTTCTGTTATTGCTGATGGACGAGCAACGTTTGAAGAATTAAAAAAATATGGTTCGATCCAAATCAATCCTGACGACGATACTATAGACACTATAGGAGGACTGATTTCATCGATAGCTGGTCGAGTTCCTGTGAGAGGCGAGCTAGTCACAAAAGATGATGTAGCACTGGAATTCGAAATAATAGATGCAGATCCACGCCGAATAAAAAGCGTAAGGATAAGGAAAACGGGATGAAATGGTTCATCTAATAGATGTTTCAGGTTTTATATATCGTGCATTTTATGGTTTACCGAGCTTGATATATGCCGGACAGGAAGTTGGTGCTTTATATGGTTTTTGTTCAGCAATGCAAAAAATTACAATACTTTTTCCTCATTCTATGTTTATTGCTGCTTTAGACTGTTGCAAACGCACGTTTAGGAATGAAATATATGACCAATACAAAGCAACTCGAAAAGCAATGCCAGAAGAATTAGTTGCGCAAATTCCACTTATCAAAACAGCATGCGATAAATTTGGATTTTATCGCGTTGAAAGTCCTGGATTTGAGGCAGATGACGTCATTGCAACGTATACATCTAAGATACACGATCAACCTGTAAATATAATTTCGTCGGACAAAGATTTGATGCAGTTGATGAGTGATAAAATCACTATATACGATCCCATGAAACGCAAATATATCACGACAGAGGATGTTATAAAAAAGTTCGGAGTAACTCCCGACAAGGTTTTGGATGTGTTGTCGCTCATGGGAGATACGTCTGACAACGTGCCCGGAGTTCCAGGAATTGGAGCAAAGACGGCTGCAACGCTGATAAATGAGTATGGCTCGTTGGATAATCTGATAGCAAATCTGGACAAACTACCAAAATCAAAGAGGAATGATGTATTAAAAGCAGAGATAAATAAGGCTATATTATCAAAAAAGTTAATTTCATTGCGAACTGATTTAGATGTTAAATATGAATATAAAGAAACACAGCAAAATGGATTAAATGAGTTTTTATTAAATTATGGATTTAAAAGCTTAATAAAAAGCAATGGTAAGCAAAATCAATTTTTTAATATTGCAGCAAATAAAGAACAAGAGGAAAATCCATTGCCACTTATCACTGGAGACTTAAGTGATAAAAAGTTGCAGCAACTCAAAACAAGATTAGAAGATCCAGAGATACAAAAATTATGTTCTGATGCAAAGATTTTGTATAAAAAATGCTTAGCAATGGGTATAAATTTGGTTAATACAATTGATATCTCAGTCATGTCATATTGCGTTTCAGGAACAAGAACGAGACATGATATCGCATCTATGGAAACGTTTTATAACATAGCAGGAAATGTTGTTACTCAGGATCAGAAACAGCATATTTTAAAAAAATTATATATTGCAATAACTGACAAATTGTCCACTAGTTCTCGGCATCTCTTTTATGATATAGAAAATAAGTTGCCAGAAATTTTGGCAAAGATGGAGTATCGCGGAATTAAAGTGGATATATGTAAGTTAAAAGAATTAGAAATTTATTTTACAGAACAACTTGAAGATATATCACAAAAAATTTATAAAATTGTTGGTGAAAAATTTAATATTGCATCACCAAAGCAAGTGAGCCACATTTTGTATGAAAAAATTGGATTTAAGCATTCTGGGAAAAAGTTAAACACCGATTCTGATACGTTGATGGCTTTTTCCGGCAAACGCAAAGGGCTTGCAAACAAAATTTTAGACTGGAGGGGGTATTCAAAATTATTAAATAGTTACGTGCGTTCATTTTTGAGATTAGCTGATAAAAACTCGCGCATACACACAACCTATACACAAATGATTGTTAACACTGGACGGCTGAGTTCTAGCGACCCGAATTTGCAGAATATTCCAATTAGGACGAAAGAGGGACAAAAAATCAGAAACTCAATCATAGCATCTGATGGCTATAAATTGGTTTCATTCGATTATTCGCAAATGGAATTAAGAATACTTGCGCATATGTCAAGTTGTGAAAGATTAAAGAATGCGTTTTTAACGGAAAAAGATATTCACAGAGCAACAGCGGCTCACATTTTTAATATATCTGAAGAGCTGGTTTCTCCTGAACAACGACGTTTAGCAAAAGTTATAAACTTTAGTGTCATATATGGGATGACGGCTCGAGGCATGTCCAGGCGGTATGATATGCCAAAAAAACAAGTCTATGAGCTATTTTCACGGTTTATGCGACTTTATCCTGAAATTTTTATCTATATGGAAAATCTTGAGAAATATGCTGAACAGTATGGGTTTGTAGAAACTATATTAGGTCGAAAGTGTTTCACACCGCTTATACACAGCCCGCTGCCGCATATGGTGAGTTTTGCCAAAAGACAAGCTATAAACGCACCTATTCAAGGCAGCAATGCAGATATAATCAAAATGGCAATGATTAAGTTGAATGCACTAACGGATATTCACTTATTATTACAAATCCACGATGAACTTATTTTTGAAATACCTGATGCTTTGCTTGAAACACGTGTGCTGGCTGTAAAAAACATAATGGAAAATATTTTTCAACTGTGTATACCGCTTAAAGTTGATGTAAAAATCGGAAAAACATTATAGATGCCTGACCTCCACCACCCGAAATGAGTGGTGGAGTGAGCTGTCTTTTATTTTGTGAATGATGCAACTTCTTCTGCGAAGTTTGTGACCGGTTTCTCGATACCTTCTCCCAAAACAAACTTTGTATATCCAGTGACTTTGATATTAAATCCATTGTCTTTATTAAATTTTTCAATCAGATCACTGATCTTTGTTTTGCCATCCATAACAAATATTTGCTCCATAAAGGCATTTTCTGCAATATATTTTTTCGCCCTGCCTTCTGCCATTTTCTGAGCTATCTCTTCTTTTTGTCCAATTTCTTTTGCTTGAGCAAGTGCAATTTCTTTCTCTTTGTCAATAACTTCTTGAGGAACACATTTCGAGCAAAAATACGTTGGGTTAGCTGCAGCTATGTGCATAGCTAGCTTTTTGCCGAATTCTTCCGTCGTGCACGGGCAACATTCGCCTTCGGTCTCTATTGCTACTAAGACGCCGATTTTCCCCATATTCGGTTGAACTGCGCTGTGCATATACGATGATATCACGCCATGCGACACCGTCACCCTCTTGGCTCTGCGGAATGTGATATTCTCGCCAACCAACGAGATTAGCTGATCTATTTCTTCTTTTGCCTTTTTGCCACTGCTGCAGGTTTCATCCAGGACATTTTCATTTTTCAGTGCTATCTTAGCCAACTCTGAAGATAACTCCTGAAACTTTTCGTTTCTTGCCACAAAATCAGTCTCTGAGTTTAGCTCGACTATTGATGCAGTCTGCTTGTCTTCAGACACAGCTATCGCAACCAATCCATCAGCCGCCGTGCGAGCCGATTTCTTTTTTGCATCCATTAACCCTTTTTTGCGCAGATATTCCTCTGCTGAGACCATATCTCCATCAGCTTCAACCAATGCCCGCTTGCAATCCATCATGCCGGCGCCAGTCTTATCTCGAAGCTGCTTAACTAATTGTGCTGTAATTTCCATATTCAATTCTCCACAAAATATTATTTATCTTCCGCTTTTCTTTTCTCTATCTCTTCATCAGGAACATTTGCACTTTCGCCAAGATCAACTCCCGACTTTTGCATTCCCTTCTGCAATCCTTCCAAAACTGCGCTTGAGAACAAATTGCAATACAAGTCTATCGCCTTTGTTGCATCGTCATTTCCTGGAATTGGATAAGTTATCTCATCAGGAGAAGAGTTAGAATCGACAATCGCTATGACCGGAATACCTAACTTTACAGCTTCTTTCACCGCAATAGATTCCCGAATAGTATCAATGACTATGACCAAGTCAGGAAGACCACCCATCTCACGTATACCACCAATGGCTAAATCGAGTTTCTCTTTCTCACGTTGCAACTGCAAAATTTCTTTTTTCGTCAAGCCAACCGGATTTGCAATTTTTTCTTCCAGAGCCTTTAGGCGCTTTATGGATTGATTGACAGTTTTCCAGTTAGTCAGCATTCCACCTAACCATCTGTGATTGACATAATACTGTCCGCATCTTTCTGCAGCCTCTTTAACTTTGTCTGCAGCTTGCATCTTTGTCCCAACAAAAAGTACCCTGCCGTAATCTGATATCACGTCTGTTATGACATTTAGGGCTTTCTCCAGCATAGGTACAGTTTGCTCTAAATCCAAAATATGGATTCCATTACGTTCACCGAATATGAACGGAGCCATTTTAGGATTCCACTTTCGCGTGACGTGACCGTAATGTACGCCGGCTTCCAGTAGTTCTCTCATTGTAAAATTCGTTGACATTATTTTTTCCCTTTCCGATTAAAATATGGCTCAAGAGTTGTGAAAATCCAATTTTTAGGACATCGGAAAAACTCTCACGCCTCAAACTCACCCACGACACCCCGCCATGAGCTACCTTCATGGTAGCATTTCCTCAGCCGTTATGCAAGGCTTTTTGCATACGGCTTTTTATGTGCCTATTTTTCATCTTTTTTATCGCCCCCGACCGCAAATTTATCTATTAACTTTTCCAAATTGACAGCGGATCGCGTAAATTCGATTTCTTCATTACTTTTTAGCTTTTCTTCAGAAAATCCGGCAGATATTGCAATGTACTTATTTCCCATTATGCCATCTGTTGAGATAGCAACCGAGCTATCAACTGGAATTCTAACACCGTCTCTCAACAGCAACTCGACTTTTGCTTGATAATTTTTGTCTAGCGATAGAGATTTTACTATACCAACTTTAATTCCATTCAACTTTATATCAGCCCCTCGTGCCAATCCACTGACGTCATCGAACCGTGCAGTCAACACATAGCCTTCTTTTATCTTTTCGCCACCAGAAACGTAGGCAAAATACACAAACAACGACGCAATAACAAGGACAACAGCACCGATCACTGATTCCAGCACATTTCCCTTCATTTTATCGAAATCCCACGAATGCAACTATAACCCAGTAACTATACTAACACAAAAATCATTCTTCGCCAATATCTCCCGAAAAAAAATGTTTTCGACAAAGGGCAATGTATTTTTCATTTCCCCCTATGTCTATTTGATCTCCACTGCGTATTACCCTTTTGGAGGTATCGAATTTTGCATTCATAATTGCTTTTTTGCCACAGTGACATATGGTCTTGACCTCAACAAGTTCGTCTGCCCACAGCAACAAATACATGCTTCCCTCGAATGGCTCGCCCAAAAAATCCGTTCTCAGCCCGTATGTCAGAACCGGAATACCAAGTGTATCAACAATTTTACACAAATCTAAAACTTGCATTTTTGTTAAAAATTGCGCTTCATCGATAAGAACACATGCTGTTTTTGCATGAATTTTGGATTTTATATCAGCAAAAAATTCTGTTGCATTATCAAATGTATACGCTTCCTCTGCCAACCCAATACGAGAAGCAATTTTGGCATTTCCGAATCTGTTGTCGAATTTAAACGTGTATAAAATCGTATCCATCCCACGTTCTTTATAATTAAAACTGCTTTGTAATAATTTTGTCGTTTTCCCAGCATTCATCGCTGAGTAATAAAAATATAGCTTCGCCATGCGCATAACTTTCCTAGACTCTGCGTGGCAGTTTATCACATTTTTGTGGTGTGCTACTGGTGTGCTATTCTTTTGAGGAAGTGTGGAGTTTTTGTTTGAGCAAATTTTTTGTTAAATTCATTTATAGAGTCGTGGCAAAGATATTTGAGAAATTCTTGCAATTTATCTGAAAATACTGTTGTTTCATATGCTTCGGATTTAAAACAACTTATGTTGTTTTTGGAGAAATACAACAATATGCAATGTCGTATTGATGATTTTAAAAATCTTAATAAAGTTGATATGAGAGCATGGTTTTTAAGCAGAAAAAATGCCGGCGAAAGTTCGAAAACTATATCTCGAGGATTGTCGGCAGTAAAAAGTTTTCTGAAGTTTTTGATAAAAGAAGGGCAAATAGAAAGTAGTGTAATTTTGTCTATAAAATCTCCCAAAATAGAAAAAACGTTACCTCGCCCCTTGAATATCACTCAAATAAATGATATAATGGGCTCTATAGTTGATATAAAGCAAACTAGTTGGCTTGTTAAACGCGACAAAGCTTTGTTAGCGTTAATATATTCCGCAGGATTACGCGTGAGCGAAGCGTTGAATTTAAATAAAGAAACATTCTTGAGTTCGAGCGAATTCATCTCAGTTCTTGGAAAAGGCGGGAAAATACGTATGGTGCCAATTGTCGCTCTCGTTAAAAAACTTATTTTGGATTATTTAAATGCTTGTAAATTTAATGATTTCGAGCCGTTATTTATAAATAACCGTGGAGAAAGATTGACTGCATCTGCTGTCCAGAAGTTGATTAAAAAATCGAGAAGGTTGCTGGGATTGTCAGATAATGTTACTCCTCACGCATTTCGGCACAGTTGTGCAACGCATTTAATGGAAAATACCGGCGATTTGCGTGGCATACAAGAACTTTTAGGACATTCGTCAATATCCTCAACTCAAATTTATGCAGATGTTGCAAAAAAATATATTTCTGAAGTTTATGATAAATGCCATCCTTTATCAAATCAAAATAACATAAATATGGGGAAATATAATGCGTGAAATATCTCTGGATACTGAAACAACTGGGCTTTCTTTCGCGACAGGAGATAGAATTGTTGAAATTGGTTGTGTCGAAATAATCGATAAGCAAATTACGGGACAGGAGTTACACTTATATGTAAATCCAGAAAGAGAACTTTCGAAACAGGCGGCAGAGATTAGCGGATTAACGTATGATTTTTTGAAAGATTATAAAAAATTTGAAGAAATTTCAGATGAGTTTTTGGATTTTATAGCTGATTCTAGGCTCGTCATTCACAATGCGCCGTTCGATGTTGGATTTTTGAATTTTGAGTTGCAACGTTCCGGGAAAAAATTGATTGATTCGAAAAATGTTATCGACACTTTGGCTATGGCGAAAGAAAAGTTTCCTGGTTCTCCAGCGACCCTGGACGCGCTGTGCCGTCGATTTTCGGTTGACGCATCGTCTCGAACGAAGCACGGCGCGCTGATAGATGCGGATCTGCTGGCAAAGGTTTATCTCCACATGTCAGTTGAAAAGCTGCAGAAAAATTTGTTTGGAGAAACATTTGGTGATGTTGCCTCAGTCACAGAAGTGACCGATGTTCAGGTGATGGTATTAGAACCGCGAAGTTTTTCACCAAGCAATGATGAGCTTAATGCACACCTTGACTTTTTGAAAAAGCTGAAAAATCCGATTTGGAGCAAGTATGCAAACAATGAATAAGGTGAATTTTAGCGATATATTTTTGGGTAAACTCGATGCGGTTGCACGCTGGGCGAGCGGAAAATCAATGTGGCCGCTATCATGTGGGCTTTCATGTTGCGCTATTGAAATGATGCACGCCGCTGCAAGCCGAATTGACCTGGATCGCTACGGTTGTCTGTTTAGAGCAAGTCCGAAACAAGCGGATCTTATGATAATTGCCGGCACTGTAACAAAAAAAATGCTCCCGCAACTATTGACGCTATACGAGCAGATGCTGTTTCCTAAATACGCAATAGCGATGGGAAATTGCGCTATCTGTGGAGGCTTGTACGCTGACTCAGAAACAATTGTTTCAAATGTGAGCGACTATATCCATATAGATGCTATGGTTCAGGGCTGCCCCCCTGCCCCGGAAAAATTAGCTCAATCAATCCTGGATTTACAGGATCGTGTTATCCATTCTCGTCAGACCAGTTAAGCAACTTATCGCCGTTTTGACCATACAAATGTTTCATAGACTCATCAACAAAATTTTTACGCTGAACATATCTATTAGCAATTTCTTGAATAGCTTTTGTATATACATCTGAATTAAACCTTTCCTTTATAACGTCCATAATTGCATTTAACTTTTGAGGCAAATCCTTGCCAGCGCCGATTAAATTCATTGAGGCATTTGTCTTGTCAACATCATAGTTATTCATTTTTTGCACTGCTTTTAATGTCGCATTTACCGCAAATTCAACAAGATTTTCTTCGTGTGTCATTTGCTTTTGTGATCGGTTATTCAAATCATTAAGTACGACATCGATATTATATTGTTGTTTTTCATCAGTATTATACTGGGAGCGATTTTGCGATTGAACCCCCGCTGTATTTTGTGGTACCAATCGTTGAGCACTTCCTGCAGGTACGTTGCCCGTATATCTTTGTTGCTGCGGAACACCTGGCTGATACCTCCGCGCTGGAACAAATGCCTCGTTAGCTACGTCGCCAGCATATCTTTGTTGCTGCGGAACACCTGGCTGATACCTCCGCGCTGGAACAAATGCCTCGTTAGGTACGTTGCCCGTATGTCTTTGTTGCTGTGGAACACCCGGCTGATACCTCCGCGCTGGAACAAATGCCTCGTTAGGTACGTTGCCCGTATATCTTTGTTGCTCTGGAACACCTGGCTGAT
>JAFSTL010000090.1 GCA_017450545.1 Alphaproteobacteria bacterium | reverse complement strand
TGCAAGGTATATAACTGCTTGGCATATCGCTAATTCTCCTTCAGGGGATCCTAAAAATGCATACGCCTGCTGAGCAGCGATAGCTTGCGCTAGTGCATTTGGATCAGCCAATCCGATGTCCTCTGTCGCAAATCTGATGAGACGGCGCGCTATGTATAGCGGATCTTCTCCACCTTCCAACATACGTGCAAACCAGTATAAAGCTGCGTTGACATCGGAACCCCGAAGTGATTTATGTAATGCACTAATCAAATTGTAATGCTCATCGTCGTGCTTATCGTAATTAATACTGCGCTTATTCAATATTTCTGACAATTGTTGTGCGTTAAGTGTTTGTTGTATAAATGAATTATTTACTATTTCTTCAACCATATTTAGTAAATATCTTCCGTCTCCATCCGCCATTTCGCAAAGGGCACGGCGCGCATCTATATCCAATGGTAAAGATTTGTCTAGATATTTCTCTGCACGTTTTAAAATCGTTTCCAGGTCTTCATCTGATAATCTGTCGAATACAACGACTTTACAGCGCGATAATAGAGCCGGACGTAAGCTAAATGATGGATTTTCCGTCGTCGTGCCTATCAAAACTATATTCCCGTTTTCCAAATGCGGAAGGAATATGTCCTGTTGCGATTTATTTAAATGATGTATCTCGTCAACATGCAACAATATCTTGGTTCCACGAGATGCTAAATCAAAGACATCTTTATATTGCGATGAATTTGACACCACTGCAGATAACACAGAAACAGGCAACCCGCACTCTTTTGCAACAATCTTCGCAAATGTTGTCTTTCCGCAACCCGGCGTTCCCCAGAGTATCATAGACTGCGGTGTCTTGATGTTTATACTCTTTAAATTTATACCGACCATCTCATCAATATGTGTCGGTCTCAATAATTCAGCTAACGGTTTTGTCATTTCGTTTACTTCACAAAAGGGCTCGCTCAGAACCCTTTTGCATGTTTAAGCAATTTATTTTGCCTTGGACTGCGCTTTCGCCTCATCTAGTTTCTTTTCGGCATCAGCCAGCTCTTCCTTTGCTGTATCGAGACCTTTTTGACCTTCCTTAACCAGCGAGGCTTTTTTGGAATCCGAAATGTCTTTTTTCACATGAGCAATTGTTTCTGCTTTATTTGCGTCAACTTGCGCATCAGACACTTTTTCTTTCGCATCAGAAACAGCTTCTTGTGCTTCACGAACAAGCTCATCCTTCTTGCCAGACAATTCGTCTTTGTTTAGTTCCTCAGTTGCTTCTTGTGAGGCTTTTGTCGCTCTTTTCTTGGAAGCTTTTCTTGCCTTCTTTACTTTTTTAGCCACAGGCTTTTCACTTGCGTCTGCTTGCTCTTCAGCTGCCGGAGCTTCTTCTGTTGCTTCCTCAGCTGGAGCTACAGCCTCTTTTGTCTCTTCGACAGAGGCTTCGCTCCCATTTTTTGCTTCTTCAGCATATGCAAAGCCAGCCATTAGTGACAAAGCTATTGATAGCATGCTAACTCTATTCATTTTCTTCTCCAAACGTTAAAAATCACTGTTGCAACAAACAACATGTCCTATTTTCAGTATATATCAACTTCGCCGCTCTTTGTAAATCTTTGTGAAAATTTTATGCAATTTTTTAGATTATCTTGTCTTTGCACCGGAGATATTTTTAAAGAAAATACGTCTTATTAACATTGTAATTCCATATTTAAATTAGAATAAAGAGGGACAATTAATGCATAAATAAAAATTATCAATAATAATCCCAGAAAAGATATGGCAAATGGCTGTATTACTGCGACAATTCTTTGTGATAAATTTTCAATATTTTGTTTTGATATATCTGATGCAGATTTAAATGCAGCCCAAAGTTCGCCAGATTTTTCTCCTGTTTTTATTATCGATAGTTCACATTCATTGAGAAAATTACACTTTTTTATTGCTTCAGACAAATAAACTCCGGATTTAATATAACTTATAACCATCTTGATTTCAGGAGTGATATCGGAAATGCACTCTAGCGCATCAATCAAATTTACTTTTTCATGTAACATAATCTCCATTGATGCAAAAAAATTATAAACTTGTATTTCACGTTTCAATGTATTAAATATTGCAATATGATATCCATTAAATTTATATTTACGAGGGATAAAAAATAGAACACAACAGACAAGGACGATAATCCAAAAATATTGAATGACAAAGTTACTTAAATTTATAACTATTCGCGTAATAATTGGAGGCTGAATATTTAATTCACAAAACAATTCAGCGAACTTTGGAACTAACACAAAAATCCAAAACACAAACGTAAAAGCGACAAAAACACACAATATTAACGGATATCTCATAGATGTTTTGATTTTGCTTTTTAGAGCTTGTTTTTCGCTTACGTGATAAACAATTTTTGCAATAGCTTCCGGTAATTTCGCGGTTTTCTCAGAGACTTCGATAGCTTTCAAGCTTATTTTATCAAAAAAGCGCTCAAATTTAGATAAAGACTGAGACAAACTCATTCCTAAATGTATTTGTTGAATTATGGTCTCAATAATTAGTCGTGCCTCTTCATCGACAAATAAATTTTTGATGATTTGCAACGATTCCGGTATATTTAATTGATTTTTGATAAGTTGTCCAAAATGTTTAAAAAAAGGCAAAGTAAATTCTTGCACAGGAGCTCGTATGGAGGATTTTTGTTGTGACTTTGATATAAATATCATGTCAGAGTTTGCAAACACTTCATATAAATTTGTTTCTTTCTCGAGAAAAATTTTTTTATGTGTTACTTTTCCATATTTATCAAGCACCTTGCACAAATATAACTGCATATCTTTTGTCCGTGCCATCAACTCCACATCAAAAAGTTCCCACAAAAGGGTTAAATTTTTATGTACTATGCTTATGTGCCCCTGGCAGAAGTAAGTTTTTCATCAAACAAATATGCTCAAGAAATTGATAAAGGAAATTTGTCTTACAGATATATACGAAGCGCTTTGGATTGGGCTTAAATGTGCATTTAAGTCGCCAATTACCAGAGATTTGCAAAACATAAAGCGCAACGACAATTTTCGTGATGGTTTTGTCATCGATGTGAATTGCATAAAATGCGGAACATGCGAACGTATTTGTCCGAGCAAATCTATATCATTAAGTTATAATGATGTCCCAAAATTTGATTTTAAATCCTGTTGTTATTGTCGGCTTTGCCAAAAATGTTGTCCTAAATCGGCTATAAAAATCAAACATCAATAATTTCGCGAATATGCCTGTTCATGTTACAATACGCTGTGTGGTGAGCAATTGAACAGCAAATGTGTGCACAATATTCTCGTTGTAGATGACGATGAGCGCCTGTTATCGCTAGTTATGGAACTTCTGGAAACAAATGGATTTCAGGTGGATGGGGTGACTTCTGCTAGCAATGCTCGCACGAAGATATGCCAAGAGCACTATGATGTCATGGTGGTTGATTGGATGATGCCAAGAGAATCGGGGCTGGATCTCATACAATCCGTTCGCAATTCAGCAATGTGTCAGAGCAAAATTCCTGCAATAATGCTAACTGCGCTCGGTGACGTAGATCATAAGGTGCAAGGATTTGAAGCTGGTTTTGATGATTATTTGCCAAAACCCTTCGAGGCACGTGAGTTAATTTCGAGAATAAATGCTCTTATCAGACGAACAGCACAAGCTGACAGTATACAAATCTTAAAATTTGGCGATTGTGAATTTAATAAAATTACAAATGAATTGCGTGGAAACAAAGAGCCAATTGTCCTTTCTTCAACTGAATTTAATTTGCTAAAAACGTTGTCTCAAAGACCGAATGAGCCATTCAGTCGTTCCGAACTTGCCAAAAAGCTCTCATTTCAAGTCGCAGACAGAACCATAGATGTTCAAATTACAAGATTACGAAAAAAAATCGGAGACAATCCAAAAAATCCAACTATTATAAAGACCATTCGTAATATTGGATATGTTCTGTGCTGTGATGCTAGCACATAAAGCCAGACTCAAGCAGCTTGAAGAATAACCTCTAGACGCCGCACAGCTTCGTTTTCATCTATTTCATCCACGATGGATATTTCCCTTGCCAATCGCTCCATTGCCAAAAGATACACCTGTTTTTCGCTAAAAGAAAGACTATTCGCACCGCCTTCCTTATATAGTTCACGAATCACTTGCGCTATTTCCACTGGACTTCCAGAGTTTATCTTTGAGGAATACTCCTGTGCTCTCTTGCTCCACATAGCCCCTTTCTTCCGGCTTTTATGGCGCAACAGCTCATACACTTTCTCCATATCCTCTTTTCTTGACAATTTGCGCATTCCGGCTAACACAGCTTTATTGACGGGTATTCTCAAATTTAAGTTATTATTTTGAAATGTTAACTT
The DNA here is from genome assembly GCA_017450545.1 of Alphaproteobacteria bacterium. Taxonomy (GTDB): domain Bacteria; phylum Pseudomonadota; class Alphaproteobacteria; order RUG11792; family RUG11792; genus RUG11420. The sequence continues at coordinate 143 of JAFSTL010000090.1, read as the reverse complement.
ATAGAACGGCATTTGTTCACCATCAATCTCAACCGTCTCGATTCCATCTAGTCGCCCAACACCATGAGAAGGATAAACAACCCAAGAGCCAATCTCAAAATCCACTTCGCTCATCATTTCATCTTAATCTATCTGTGTTGTTA
>JAFSTL010000089.1 GCA_017450545.1 Alphaproteobacteria bacterium | reverse complement strand
TGGCTCTTATCAATTATGAGGGTGGTACTAACGGTATTACTTATCTCGGCCATGTCGATGCAAACGCAAGCAATCTTGAAGCCGTCAAGTCAAAGGCAATTGTGCCAAACGCGGACGGAACAAATGTGGAACTAAAGCTCTATCGAATGGACACGGTGACATCACTGTATGCGTTGTATAATAAAACGAGTGAGCCTTCTAGTCCTAGCGGATATAGCTACAATTTTAACTTTACGCATGAATCTGCAATTTCCATTGAACCATCTTCTACAGAAGGAATTGAAACCGGTGTTGGAAGTTTTGCATTTGATGCCGATGGAAATTATTATGTGCTTGTATATGATGGCTCTAGTTATAGCATAAAAGAAAACTATAATGATGCAATAAGTCTTCCAGGTGAAATACCAGACCTTGATGGAATAACAATTGACCGAAAAGAAAATGTTTTGTACGGTTGGTTTGATAATCAAGGAACATTCTATATTTATAAATTCCCTGATTTTATTAGCGAAGGAAAATTGGAATCATTTGAAAAAATTAATATCAGCTTCGATTCTGATTTACAGGGAGAGCTTTATACATATCATGATGGAACTATATTGGTTGTTAATGGTGGAAAATTATATGGATGGGGCTGTGAACCCCAAACTTCTCTAAATGCTAGAAAATTGTACAAAGCAGATTTGACAGAAAATTCGCCAACTGCCCATAAAATTGATTTTGACTATGAAACACTTGGATTTACAGGCAATGAATGCATTATTGACATGTTCTATCAGGATGGATATGTGTATATTTTGATTCGTGACTATGCTGATAACATGTCTGGTCGCGTTCCTAGTCCAACAGTGCAATTAAGTTATCGTAGCAGAGGTGCCATAATTCGATTTGATAAATCTACAAATTCTTTTTCTGCGCCTTTAGGGTATACAAGCGAATCAATTGATAATACAAACAATTATTTCTACGGTCATTACAATGAGACAAAGCCTTATTGTTTGACTAACGAAAACTATAATGACAAATCTAACTGGCTAAAAATCGCAGGTGATAATAGTACCGTAAATTCAGATATGGGCATTTCGTTAACTATTGCCGAATCTTTGCCAAAGTTATATTCACCATCTAATATTGACGACAAAACTGCATTTTTCGGTCCTCAGAAAGTTATAGCTATCGCTCCAAAAAAATTGGTTATCGCTGATGATGGTTGTGCTTTCTATACGGATTCAAATGGAGCATACAATTTTAAAAATGCGAACCGCGTTGTAGAAGTAGATTTGGAATCATTCTCTATTTCTTCAGTGAAAGAGGTTCCAGTTGCATTTGATAAGGATTTGGATTCTACAATTACCTCAAGTGCATTTACTAATATAAGAACTTTAAATATGTCTAATTGCATTTATTTAAGCAATGGTTCGGAATATGCTAATACTTCAACCTCTGAAGTTCAAGTTGGTATTCCATTAGGTGAATAACCCCAATCGGCTGTTGCGGCATTTGCTGTGACAGCCTTTTTTCTGTACCGAGTTTTAATCTTTCTTTTTCCAACATAATCGCATATAATTTTCTTACCATGAATGAGTCGCAGCAAATTTTATACATGCAGGTCAGGATTCTCAGAATGTGCAAGGAACGCTTCGGCTTGTCTTTTAAACAGGCGGCGGAACTTTTC
>JAFSTL010000088.1 GCA_017450545.1 Alphaproteobacteria bacterium | reverse complement strand
ATTAGCGCCCAGTTCCGATGATATTTGTTGCAATAGTGGCAGTATTTTTGATTTTTTATACCCCAGGCTGATTAGCCCCAGCATTGCATCATTTATGGCGGAATTGCTTTGCGGCTGAACGTCTTTTATAGAAACCAAAGTCTTATCCTTCAGCTCCAGCAAAATTCTCTCTGCCGTCTTTTTGCCAATTCCCGATACTCGGCTAAGCGGGGAGGTATCTTGGGTTGCTATAGCTGTCGCAATTTCACCTATCGATAAAGTCGATAAAATCGCCAATGCTGAGCGTACACCAATGCCATGAACATTCAGCAATACCCGAAATACTCCGACCTCTTCCTTTGTCTGAAATCCGCACAAAAACTGTGCATCCTGCTTGATGATATGCTCGATTTTTACCGATATCCTCTCACCAACAATACTTTTCTGCAATAGCGCAGACGTTGCATATACCTGATATCCCATGCCATTTACATCGATTATTATCGAATCATCAAGTATTTCATCAACGACACCGGTGAGTTTTGCTATCATCTGCCACAGCTACCATTGCAATTGCAACATCCGACATGATTTTTGTTCGTCACAACAAAACCATGTCCGAAGCTATTCTCGACAATATCTATTGTCGTGCCTTTGATTAGAATTTCCAGCGCTGGGTCGTAATAGAAGTTTACGCCGTTTACGACTACTTTCGCTTTATTTGCATCCTCTTCGGCTTCATACGCCAAAGTGTAATCTATACCAGAACACCCACCGGAGATTACAGATATCGTTATCCCGACACTTTTATTCTCAGCCAGCAACTCCTTGATTTTAGCTGTCGCTTTTTCACTCACTGTTATCATATCCGTTTCCTTATTTTTCTTGGCTTGATAATTTTTTACTGCAGCCTCTATCGCTTCTTTCGCCAGCACAGAACAATGCTTTTTTATTTCAGACAACTCGAGTGAATTTGCGACATCTGCATTTTTTATCTTTAATGCTTCATCTATACTCATGCCTTTAAGCAAAGTCGTCACTTTTTCCATTGATGCAATAGCCGAAACACAACCGAATACCTTAAACTTTGCATCGGTTATTTTGTCATGCTCATCAAAACTGAGCTGTAACTTCATAACGTCACCACACAACGGCGAGCCGACAATACCAGTTCCAACATTTGGCAAATCCTCATCAAGACTTCCCATATTCTTTATATTTTCATAATATTCCAGTGTCTTTTCGCTATATTTCATAACAGTCTCTCCTTACCTTTTAAACACGCTATCTATATCAACCCCGGCTTTTATCATATCCCAAACTGGGCTCATATTTCGAAGCTTTTTGGTAGCGCTCACTAAATCGTCTATAGCGACCTTAATATCATCCTCAGTCGTAGTTTTTCCAATGGTTATTCTGAGCGATGATTGCGCTATATCTGCCGGCACTTTCATTGCATCCAAAACATGCGAAATCGACAGAACATTGGAAGTGCAAGCAGAGCCGGAAGAAACAGCGATATGTTTCGCCTCCATCATAAGAGCTTCGCCCTCGCATCCCCTGAAGCTCATATTGATAATTCCGGGATAGTTTGATTTTTCTGAGCCATTGATATAAATTTCTTCCAATTGCGATTTAATTCCATCTATAAAAATTTTTCTGAGTTTTACAGCGTGTTGCCAATTTTTCTCTATATCTTTATTTGCAATTTCAACAGCTTTTCCCATGCCAACACAAAGACACACCGGGACAGTACCTGCTCGTATTCCAAATTCAACTTCCGGATTAGCCCTCGGCACTCGAAGATATTTCATATTTGCCTTTTTGCAAAATAAAATGCCAATGCCCTTAGGCGCGTATACTTTGTGACCAGATGCACTCAAAAAATCGATGTCCAAATCTTTTACGTCTATTTTCGTTTTCCCCAACGACTGCGTCGCATCGATGTGCACTAAAACGCCGTGTTTATGGCACATTTCGATAATTTTGCGGATATCTTGTATAGTCCCAGTTTCGTTGTTTATGTGACATATCGATAACATTCCGACATTGTCATTCAGTGCGCTTTCTAATGTTTCAATTTCCAGAATTCCCTCGCGATTTACCTCTAAAAATTCAACATCAAACCCGTCTGATTGCAGATAATTTGCAACAGTCAGCGTCGCCTTATGTTCGGTCGGCAATGTTAAAAAACGACCTTTACCAGCTTGTTGCAACGATTTCATCGTTCTAATTACAGCAATTTTGGTAGATTCTGTTGCGCCACTTGTGAATATAACCTCATCAAACTGTGAATTTATAGCCTCAGCAACCCGCGTTCGCGCAATATCCAGTGCATCTTTCGCATCCATACCAAATTTATGCAAAGAATTTGGATTGCCGAAAACTTTCGCAAAATATGGCAACATTTCTTGCAAAACCACAGCATCACACGGCGTTGTTGCAGCATAGTCGAGATATATCATAAGCCACGCTCCAAACATCACGCATCCATTATACCGACTTTGTCAGTGAAGCACAAAAGTTGGTGCCGTTATGGCAATTGTGCTTCTCATTTGTGCTCATTCAACGTGAACGTGCCACAGCATTTTGGCGAGTTCGTCAATGTTCTATCGGGTTTATTATTACTCATCAATCTTTTTGTACCCATTTTTCTTCTGGCTTTAGCCGATTGTGTATTATTATTTTAACTGTTTTCAGTTTAGGATTACCCATAAATGTCTTCAATCGGTCTATCCTCTTTACTGAGTGCATTGGAGCAATATATTCTAAATTTTTATTATTTATAAACATCTTATTGGTTTGTTTCATTGATTTAGCCCGGTCGTATAAGTCTTTGTCGTATAGCTCCAGCTTTATATCGAACTCTCTGATTGAATGGCTATTTGTGACCAGACCTT
>JAFSTL010000087.1 GCA_017450545.1 Alphaproteobacteria bacterium | reverse complement strand
GCACACTTTCAGCAGCCTGACGCCCGAATTTCTTGCACAATACGCCGGCTGCATGGACCTTGCCGACGTGCCGATAGTGTATTTCAACCCTCACGCCGTGGCGCACAAAAAACTGCCGCCGCTGGACCCCGAAAAAGTGCGTGCTGCTTTCTGCAACGACAAAATCCACGTCTTCACCGACTCCGCCCTGCTGCGCCAAGACCTCACCAAACGCAGCTGGACCGGCAGCAACCTGCTCATGATGAGTTCTGGCAATTTCGACGGAATAGATTTCAAGGAACTGGCAGAAGATATAATTCGGAATTAAATTCTCCACTTCGCTATCGACACTGCCACAGGCAGTATCTTCACATTTAGCTCGGCGTAGCCAATTAGGATTTCGGAATTCGGAATTTTGAAAATCATTGCAATATTTTGAAATAAATATTTATTATTAGTAACTTTGCAGTGATTTTGTTCAATTTTATATATTTATTCAAAATTATTGAACATTAGATTTGAATTGAGAAAAATACTGTTTTTATAGCTGCTAATTCAAAGAATTATACATTTCTTTTTATTGGTAACTAAAATATTTGCCACTTTTTTTGAATTGGTAATAAAAGGACGAGAAAACAGATTTGCGGAGATTATGCAAATTATTCTCCGCATTTTTGCGGAGAATAAAATATTTTTTTCTCCGCAAAACACTATAAAACGTTAATTTCCCGCAATTTATGACATACATGACGGAGTGGTTACCAAGAGAAATTGTTGGGTTTAGCAGATAAAAATCGCAAATTTTATACGTTATACCAGATAAAATTAGCTTTGGAGGAGAAAAACTATTTCTCGCACTCAAGAAGAAGGCTGGGATGGGGATGGGGTGTGCATATTCACTTTAATTGCAATCTTCCGCCTTTATTTCTTTCAAATCAGAAGATGAAAGTTTTGGCATAGCGGCTAGTCTGTTAGCTTGTTTTTCAAGAATTTTTTCGAAAACATTTCTAACCCAACGTGCATTCCCGAAATTGGCATCTTTGTGGTTTACTGCATTTTCAAATTTGTCCTTTAGAATTTGTGAAGCATCGTCGTTTATGACATAATCAAACTTTTGAGCATAGAAACAAAAAATCTGATACAACTCGTCTGACGAATAATCATGAAAATCTATGTATCTGTTGAATCGTGATTGTAGTCCCGGATTACTGTCGATAAAGCCTTTCATCTCATCGCCATATCCAGCAAGTATCACAACAAGACGTTCGCGATCGTCCTCCATGCGTTTTAACAATGTTGCGATGGCTTCCTTCCCAAAATCCTGACCTTCTCCAACCAACGAATAAGCTTCGTCTATAAACAATACCCCATCTAGAGCACTGTCAATGACTTTGTTTGTTTTTACAGCTGTTTGTCCTACATATTCAGCCACCAATCCGCTACGGTCTGTCTCCACCAAATGCCCCTTTTTCAAAACGCCTAATTCGGCATAAATTCCAGCGATTATTCGTGCAACAGTAGTCTTACCAGTTCCGGGATTACCTGTGAAAACACAATGGTACGAAATTGGCGAGGCTTTCAATCCTTGTTCCTTTCTTGATTGCTGTATTTTGATGAAATTTGACATAGTACGAACTTCTTGTTTGACACTTTCGAGACCAATGAGATTGTCAAGTTCTTCAAAATAGTCTTTTTTATTATCGGCTTGAGTCGTCTTTAAAGCATTGTTAGAAGTGCTTTTGCGCAATTTTTCAATATGATCCAAAAAGGCTCGCTCTTTTGCCGAAACATTGCCGTCTGCCTTTGCCACAAGAGAACAAAACCTATAGAGTAACGTAAGGTATTTTTTGTACAGTTCTAAATTGTAACGTTTTAGAAGTGCTGCTATAATAAAATCAACATCTTCGTCACGGTATTTATTTTTTTCACTCAATTCGTTGATGAGAGGCTGAATAGTGTCGGGCAATCTGTCCTTTATAAAATCCACACTCCTTCTTTCATGAGAAACTTGAGATTTCGGGCTAACAATTCTAAATAACAAATAAAGAATTCCTATGCCATCGTCTCGTTTTAAATCAATAATATCAGCCATCTCTGAGTAGCAGTGGGCAACGTCAACAAAGCAAAGGGTACCTGTTTTTCCTGCATTTTCAAACAGTGGTTTACCATCGGACCTAGTTATATGCACATTGTTTTTATCCAGTTCTTCTTGAAAACCACTGTTCTTTTCTAATTCTTGACAGAAGTTGAATATTTTGTCAGCAGCAACTAGCACTTCATCATTAAGGAAGTCATTGTCTTTTTCTATTGAGTTGCTTAAAATATTGCGAGTTAGATTGCGCGTGTTTGTTGATGATGGGTTACCTGTTTTTCCAATAATATTCCCCAAAACATCTCGGACTATTTCGCGACTGGCGGCACGTGTAGCATCGCTGGTGGCGTTTTTCACCACTCTGCCGGTGGTAGAGGTGGGCGATGTATTTTTTTTGTCTGTAACCTCTGTTGGTGCAGACAGATAAGTATTTGTATCATAATTTATTTCGTCAATAATACGATTAGTGTTTATTTTGTCAGGGGAGAACAAATTAATGTAATTGCCATATTTGCTAGCAAAATAGAAACATTTATATGATGTGCTGACCAATAACTTTCCTTCAATGAAAGAAAATTCAATCGCTCCGTACCTGATATATGATAACTGAGGATTGTAAGAGTATCGCAAATCTTTCTTTCCATCCTTTGTGGCATACCTATATGTCTGTTCTATAACTTCGCAATCAGTTGGAATTTTCCCTTCAACCCATCCAATTGTTGACTTTGAAGCATTCACAGTCTGTTGTTCAATGGGAATAACAATAAAATTTATTGGTGATTTGGCCAGAATAGCAAATTTAGGATATAGATAAACAAGTGTATTTTCTGTCGTTTGAAACGAAGGAACTGAGTTTGGACAACTTATAAAACTGATGGGCTTCAATTCAACTTGATGCTTTTTGATATTTTTGTCATTGGGATCTTCAAAATAAACATCTTCTGAACTTAGCATTGATGTGAATGCATCCGTTATTTTTGAATATCTTTCCAATATTTTTTCATCACAATCAATCTGTGCATCATACCGTTTTTCTTCAAGTTCTAACGATAGCTTTTCAATCTCTCCCTCTTTCTCCTTTATCAGTTCTGCATATTTAGGCTTTTGTTTTTTTCTCAATGCGGTTAATACATCATTAGTTTCTTGTATTTTTTGAGAAACGATGAGACATTCCTTATATGCCGACAACAAATCCATTTTAATTTTGTCATCGTCATTTGTTTTACTTAATGCCTCCGCGACTTTTCTTATTTCACCATCGTAGTCAAAGGGAATCGGTTTGCTATTTTTTCCTGATACATCTGAAAAAATCAGGCAGAAAAGGCCAAAAAGGCAAACTAGTGAACCTATTACCCACCATATCAAATCGGAACCACCCATAGATAATGTTGTTATTGTTCCAAGAATTGCAATAACAGTAAGTGTTCCACATCCGATATATGCAATGGAGCTACCGCTTGTTACATTGTTGTTGGTTGCAGGTTCGTTGACTTTGCTTGTTGCCCCAATTCTTTCCCTACTATAAATACCCGTGCCGGGTATGCCGGAATTAAGATATGTGCCGTTTTGGCCCATATTTAAACTCATCCCATTGCCAACTTTAACAGTCGTACTTGCCCCCGATTTACTTAAATTCACATATACGCCGGGGGCTACTTTAACTCTTTTTCTGTATCTTATACCCATTATAGTTTGTAAAAAGTATCCAAATCCGATATGTTAGCTCCGTTCTTTAGAGCTTCTTCAACAGCTTCCTGCTCGAATGACAAAAATTCATCATAACTCAATCCAAACAAAGACTGCAAATCAACCTTCATGCTTGCTTCGGATTTGTCCACTTTATTATCTAAATAAATAAGCTTCAATTGTTTTGATAGTATTTGTTTTATGGTATCATGACGTTTGTAGCGCAGAAAGTCCCCTTCGTTTATTCTGAAAAAGCGTTTCATGGCAAGCAGCGTCTTCATTTCATCCGAGTCCAGAACGTTGTCTTCCTAAATGAATTGTATGTAATCCGTGATGGCGGTAAGTGATTCGGATTTGACACTATTTGTGTTTGTATTGAAAGGTTTTAATATAGCATTGCAATTTGTTTCTGTCCTATTTTCACAAAACGCCTTCAGCGCCGCTTTAATTGCAGAACTGTATTCGCTATTTTCTAATAGTTTACTTATTATTTTCTGATTCATTTTTTTGTTTTTTTATTTCGTCCAAATAACTCGCTGTTATGACTCCTGAAGGCAGAGCAATTATAGCAATGCCGAAAAGGGCTGATATCATACTCACAATTCTTCCAAAATCTGATATTGGATGTATATCGCCATACCCAACTGTTGTCAATGTCGAAGTGGCCCAATATATAGCATCAAAAAAACTGTCAAATTTCTCAGCTCCATCTGCTGACTGATTACCGTTTTCGACATTGAACATTACTAGAGCGGTGACAAAAATGTAGAATGCGGCAATACCAAGGACACTTAACAGGACTGTTCTTTCTTTTTTCAAAACACGCAAGAATGTTTGTGTTTTAGGGGAATAACGAAGCAATCTCAATATTCTCACCGCTTTGCTTATCCTCATTATCCTCAATGCTTTCAAGCCTTTATTGAATATGCCGAGTGAAGGTAGTATTGAGAGCAAGTCAATAATTGCCATAAAAGAGAATGGATATGTTATAAACGCAATCATCTTGTTTCTTTTTGGAAACTTATAATCAGCTGTTATCCACCGGCAAATATAATCCATAATGAATGCAGATACCGTGATTCTATCTATCCATATAAAAAGAAGGTTCTGAGAACGGAACATGAGTGGCACAATGCTTATTATTATCAAAAAAAGCATAACAGCATCATATATTCTGCTGCTCAAAGAATTAGAATTGTCTTTTTCAATAATATTGAACAGTTGTTCTCTGATATTCATCACTGTTCTGAAACATCCCCCCCAAGCCTCCAACAGGGATTAAACTATAAAAAAAGAAAGGCATGAGACTTATGTACTTCTGCCGTCATGTTAGAGGTATCGCCAAACACCCAAGCTGGAACGGTTTTACTGGAACATATCTCACGCCTGAAGGTATGCTGTGCATGTAGCATACATCAAGCGAAAGCACAAAGCTCCGTCCTCCTGCAGTAATTTGGCGAAATTATAGATAAGGACAATTTTGCAATGCTTTTCTTGCCGCTTACATTTCTCGCGTAAGCGGTTGCAAAGTTACGATTTTTTTTCGGAATGGGGAAAAAAAATTTGCAGTGTCGTAAAAAAATGCGTTTTTTTTGCGGAAATCCCATCGTTGCTGAAATGTTGTCCGCAATGAATAGTATAGGAAGTTGTAATTCCGAGAAAGTTTAAAAAAAGCTGGTTGTTTCGGCAATCCGCTTTTTGTTTTCAAAAATCGACGACAAAATCATAGTTTTGCCTTTGCGGGGCGGAGGAGTTGGAGTTGAGAGAATCCCCCCACCCCCTTAAAAGGGGGAACTTTTTAGACGACAATCTTTTTCACAGTTCACTTTTCACAGTTCACTTTTCAAAAAAAAATCGTATCTTTGCAAATTCATAAATCAAACTAAAAAACACACGCAACCATGATAAACATAGCATTATTCGGGGCTCCGGGAGCCGGCAAGGGCACCCAGTCCAAGATGTTAGTCGAAAAATACAACCTCACCTACGTCTCCACCGGCGAGGCTTTGCGCAAAGAAATTGCCGAAAAAACCCCTCTCGGCCTCCGTATCAAGGACATAATGGATGCCGGGCAGCTTGTTTCGGACGAGATTGTGGTGGAGATGATCGACAAAATAATTGCCGGCAACACCCGCAACGGCGTGCTTTTCGACGGCTTTCCGCGCAACGTGGCGCAGGCCGAAACGCTCGACAGACTTCTGGCCAAATACGGCACCAGCCTGCTGTGCATGATTAGTCTCGACGTGCCG
>JAFSTL010000086.1 GCA_017450545.1 Alphaproteobacteria bacterium | reverse complement strand
TCAGTACTTCATATGTCAATAAGCCTGCATCATTCGCCATAACTTTAACTCGATAATCTTTAGACAATATCGTTGCAATTGCTCCTGGTTTTGTTAATTCATCAGGAATACCAGTAACATCACATGTTGTTAAATCCATAGAGAGATTGCCAATTATGGGCGCTTTGTATATTTTTTCAGTGCCATAAAAATATATAAATCCATTATTTCCTAGATTTCGTCGTAAGCCATCGCCGTGTCCAATTGAAATAACTGCAAGCTTGATATCATGTGGAGCTGTATATGTTGCGCTGTACCCAACTGTATTGCCAGCTGGCAAGATATATCTTTGCAATACGCGCGTCTCCAGAGTTAGAACATTTTCAGCTTGCAGAGGAGAATTGAGTTGTATGTCATGCAAAAATGAACCGATCCTCACGAGGTCATAGGCATAACTTTTCCCCATAAGCGCACCACCAGTCGCAGAAAGGCTAGCTTTGACGCTGATTTTTGTTCTGATTTTTGCCAGGATATTGTCAAATGCAGCCTTTTGCGCTAAATTCATCGGATGTTTTATGTCATCTGAACAAGCTAAATGTGAAATCACGTAAGCAATGTTTTCGTGCTCCAGTTGTGGCAATATCGCATCTATATCGTCGGAACGTAGTCCAAGTCGCGAAAAGCCTGTATCAACAAATAGCACAAATTCAATGTTGTTGTTTTTTATGGCATTAAACTCATTCAATGAATTTATTACTGGGATGATATTATGCTCCTTAACAAGCGGTATATCGTTGCCCAGAAATCCCTGCAGATAATATATCTTGGCGTCACTCGGCAAAACTTCGCGTATTGTCAAAGCTTCGGCGAGATAAGCTACCCAGAAATCGCGACATCCGGCATCGTATAACGACATTGAAACTTTAGTAGCTCCCATCCCATACGCATTGTCTTTGACTACAGCAGAAGTTATGGTAGAGTTACCAACAAAATTGGCAATAGTTCTATAGTTCTTCTTGATAGCTCCCAAATCTATCGTTGCTTTTATAAATGCCATGGACATATCACATAAAGTCCTTACTCATTTAATCATATCACGCTATAGAGCATTTCGCGCTCGTCTTTCGTTTTATTTCCGAACATTTCTGATTGCTACGCAAAAATGCCTGTGAATTTGTGGATAACATTGCTCTTCGCTTCAAGTTATCCACGAAATGCAGGAGGCATCGCAACAACCAATTTTTAAAAAACCTAGTTTCAGTAGATAAAAGAGTGTGTCACAATTTTTTTTGATAAAAAACTGGAGATATTTTTATCTTAAGCAATTTTTTTTATGCTACACTGTTGGTAAGGATAATTTTATGATGATTAGCATTGTATGAATTTTAGTAAAGTTTTGTTTTTCTTAGGTGCAGGGACTGCTGTTGCACATTGTGCGGAAAAAGATCAACGTTTTGTGCAAATTCAAGATGCTTTAAGCATATTGCCAGATATAGAACAATATTTAACTAAGATGCAAAATGCCACGAAAATGTATGAAAACGTTTTTGTGCCATTAAACGAACAAGAAAAACTTCAACGAATAGAAAGAGCAAAGGAAAGAACTATAAATTTTTATGCAAATATTTTGGGGGTAAACCTGCCAGAAGTCGAAAAATACGACGAAAGCTTTACAACAGCGCAATACCTCACATGGGTTGCGAAAGAAGTTATAAACAAAGGATGCTATATTTTTGCAGAAAATGAGCAAGATTTGTTTGATTTAAATAGTACATCTACTCTGATGGAGAAGAATAAGGATAATGGTAAGTTTAAATCTGTTATTGAACCTACTGATTTTGGCACACAAGGAACCGCAGTTTTTCCGACCTTAGAAAGGGTACCAGAAATATGGCAATTGACTTGTGCTTATAATAATCCGCATTTTGAATCATATATAGTTCATGAAACTGGGCATATTCTGGATTGTGCATATAGGATATTTACAAACATTCACAATGAGACCGCAAACTCAGAAAATGAATCGCTATGTTCTGAAGGCGTATCTGTTTTTTTCGAGACATTATATGAAGTAAAACATGACCAAATATTTATGCCAGAAAGGCTAACTGATTGGTATGGAATCAAGTTTATGTTATCATATATCGAAAAACTAGGAAAGCAAAGACAAAATGCTGAATTGCAAACCAAAATAATGCTGGTAAAAAAAACAATCAAAGGGTACGGTTCGAACGGTATGGAGAAGATTACTGCAGAAGAATTTTTGCGAAATATAGCAAACACACATCCGGAGACAAAATTCATATATGAAATATATGAACAGCAAGTCAAAGACTGGAATATAACGAAATTACCAGTTAAAATTATATCATGCGCAGGCATAATCGCCTCCTATATTCCAGAACTTCTAGATTTATATTCGACAGGAACGCAAAATGAAAAACTAAAAATAGATGCGATAGATAGCTATGTTCGGTATGTTCCGCATGTCTATAGAACATTAAAGATCTCACAAAATATTTCGACGAGCAAAGACGTCATACGTGAACTTGATAAAATAGTCACAAATGTTCCAACACTAATGACTAAAAACGAAGTGAAAGAATTCATGGAACTGTTGGACGAAATATAGGAGAAATTGACAGAATGAGTAGAACTTATCCGGAGAATTTTGCTATAGCCTTTTCCGCATATATTCTATGTTGTCGCTCATATTTCTATGCGGTATCATGAAGAAGGCTAATGTTTGCCGGAATATCTAGAAATACACGGGAAGTATGCTGAAGTACTCATAAATGGTGCCGAGGGATATGCGGTTGGGAAATTGCTGTTAGAACCGTTTTCGAACCTTTTATTTTTTGACACAATGTGCGTGGAGCACTTAGTAAGTGAATACCTGTTAGGTGCAAATGATT
>JAFSTL010000085.1 GCA_017450545.1 Alphaproteobacteria bacterium | reverse complement strand
TTCTGTGCTTATAGGTGGGGCAATTGGCAATCTAATTGATCGCTTCATTCACGGTGCGGTTATTGATTTTGTTGATATACATTATAAAACTTGGCATTGGCCTGCTTTTAACTTTGCAGACATGTGTATTTCTTGCAGTGTGATCGCGATGATTGTATATAACATGTTTGCAAAAGAACAATAATCCATATTGACTTTGACTTAATCCTCCGTTGCCATATTGCTTTCGCATTTGCTACAATGTAGCAATAAATTCGTTTTAGAGGATGATTGTTTATGGGGCTTAAGTTTTGGATTGTAGACACTTTTAGTGATAAAAAATTTCAGGGTGTTCCTGCTGTAACTTTTTTTACTGATGAATTTGATGATGAGACGCTGTTGCAAAACATAGCTATGGAGATAAATGCACCGGAAACGATGTTTATCAAGAAGCGCTCGGACGAAGTGTTTGAATCTGTTTGCTACACTCCTCGAGCGAAAGGATTATTCTTAGGAAATGCACTATACGCTTCTGCACACGTCATAAATGAAACGACTGGTCTAAGTCAATTTAGCATTATGTGTGGCATTAGGGTATTTTTAGTTGAAGTTATTCATCCAGGAGAGATAAAGATTCGGTTTTCGACGATTGAATTAGAGAAAACGACGACACCGCTGAATTTGTCTTCAGCATTGCAAAATGAGCTTGTAGTTTCGTTGGCGGAGAGTAAAAATGAGTTAGTCGTTGAGGTTCGCAATCCGAACAGGTTGCTCGAGCTGAGCCCAAGCATGGATATGCTTTCCAGCATGGATTATAACTCATTTGTAATAACGGCTGACACGCGCTATACGCAAGATTTGAATTATGACCTTTATGCAAGAGTATTCGCTCCAAAGTTAGGCATTAATGAAAGCGTAATTTCTCCGATAGCTTGCACAAAACTAGCGAGTTATTGGGCGAAGAGAATGGGAAAATCAGACTTGACCATATCGGGAGGCAAAGGCAAAAAGGTGAGTGTGGAAACGTCCACTGAGTATGTGTATGTTACTGGAAACAGTGTAACATCTTCAACTGGAGAAATGCTAACATGACGTTCTTTTTGAGGCGGTCTTTTTTAAGGTATGTGATTTTTTCGGTTGCGATTTGCGTGTTTTGTGGTTCGGTTATCGCTCAGATCGCGTTGCATAAAGTTCCTTGCCAGCTTTGCGTGATAACGCGTTATCTATTCCTTGCAATTGCGTTATGTTCACTGTTTATGCACCGTGTGCGAGTGATGTGTCCGTTCATATGTTTTCTGACCGTCAGCTTTGCACTATACCATCTCGGCGTGGAAAACCATTGGTGGCAAGCTCCACGCGGTTGCGTTGTCGAATTGCCAACATTACAAGCATTGAATAAAGACGCCTCAATACCCAACAACATCGCCTATTGCGATCGCGTAAACTGGAAAATATTCGGCATTTCCTCAACTTTATGGAGTTTTGTTGCAGCAATGTTTGTTTTTTGGATTTCTAGCATCTCGTATGTCACTGACTGTCTAATCAGACGCATAGGTGACGATGATTGACAAACGCATAGATGCCCCATTTTTGCAGAAATTTGTGAGAAAGACGCCGTTTTTAAGTCAAAATGAGTTGATTGAGTCTATTGTGGATGAAATAGGCAATATACTATCGTCAAGGCACCAATCTCCAGGTGGAATAAAATTTCCATTTGCTTATGGCATTCAGGATTTGCTATCGATGGATAATTCTGTTGAATCATTGAATACGTTTAAAGAAAATTGTCGAAATGCAATATTAAAATTTGAACCACGAGTATCCGATGTTGCAATAACGAATTGTCAAAGTAATCATTTGCATCAATCTCTCAATATAGAATTGATTATCACTTGTCAAAACTTTCGTTTTGGGCATACGTTCTCTTTGGAATATTGAACGTCCAGGCAACTTTGTATAAAATCAGCTATAGCATGTCTTTTCGGGAATATTTTGTGACGTTCTTGCGAAAACTTTTTGCATTTTTGGTTGCAATGATCGGACCAATTGCTTTGCATGTATACACGCAGGAGCCGATTACATTGGAATTTCTTACATCAGAAAGCTCTTTTTCAATTGGAATATATGTCGTTTGCTTTGCATTTGTTGTTCTTTTCTTTATCCGATTTCTTTTTAAGGGCATCGTGAAACGTATTGTGTCTTTGTTTCGCAAATCTACTGACACCGACACGCACAAATCAATTCATAATCTCGCACAACTAATTGTTTCTGATGATTACCATTTCATGGATTTATACAAAAAAACATCGATAACAGAAAATCTGCGGTCATTAAAAATTGCATTAGCCCTAAAAAGAGTTAAGTTGCAAAGTGATATTTTTGCTTATAGAAATATTGCGAAAACGGGAATAAAATGTGTAGATATATATATTGAAAAGATGCAGTTGCAGAAGAGGATAAATGCCGGCGAAGTGTTATCAGCAGTGAGATCTGCAGAAAAAGTCATAAAAGCCTATGACTGTTACGTAACCGTGATAGAAGACGAGTTGGTGGAAATAGCCAAAATGGCGAAAGAGAATTCGATACAGTTTGAATTTGAACCAGAAAAATTTAAGTATAATTTGTCATTGAAATATATAGAGAGATATACCATTGAATTAAGATTAATCGATTTTAAAATTTGCGATAATTTTGAAGAAAAGATAGAAATTCTGATAAATATTCATAAAAGATATCCTCAAAATACAGCTATATTATATAAGCTGCTGGAATATGCTAAATTACATTCATCTGATAAATATAACGTGGACTGGCAGTTGCAAATGATGAAGCTTACGTTATCCACGAATCCTCACAGAGGGATTGCAAAATATTTGCTTGAAACACAAAAAAGTGCTATTCTGGAGGTGGCGAGAGATGCCATGGCATGTATACCAGATTTGAATATTGAGAAATTGTGGATTTTGTTGCTAATTGCCATTGAAAAAAAGTTTATGGTGCAAGTGAGAGATCTGTTGAGGAAATTGGTGGCAGAAGATAAGACTGCCGATATCTTTAAATTTTTGGTAAAAAATCCTGAAATAATCCCGATTTATAACGAGGTGAAAAATGATAATAAGGTTTAAGAGATTAAATAAAGATGCACATGAGCCGGGGTGTGGAACGAACTATAGTGCCGGAGCTGATTTGCGAGCATGTCTAGAGGAAAATGTTGAAATAAAGCCCGGCGAGGTTCGAATTGTTGGGACAGGGCTTGCCTGCGAGATACCAGAAAATTTTTTTGGAATGGTGTGTTCACGGTCGGGGATTGCTGCAAAAAACGGTGTTGTGGTGTTAAATTCACCGGGGATAATAGATTCGGATTACCGAGGTGAAATCAAGCTGATACTCATAAATCATTCAATCAAGAGCTTTATTATAGAGCATAGGATGCGCTTGGCTCAGTTGATTATTATCCCTTTTGCGAAGGTGTCGTGGCAAGAATTTGACGAGTTGGAAAGCACGCAGCGAAACACCGGAGGCTTAGGCTCAACAGGAATTAGGTAAGTTACCATGGATTGTCAAAAGCATTGGAGAAACCTTACTTGGAGCGTGGTATTTCTTGGTGCATTTGCTATTGCAGTCGCGGTTGTGAGTTATTTTGCTGATTATAATAATCTCAAGCCTTCGAAAAATTTTGAAGTGTTGCGTATTGGCATAGTGGACGGGATGCGATTGAAACAAGAAGCGAAGTGTTTTGAAGCGCACAGGAACGTTGCTGAGAAAGTCACAAAGGTTTTGGCTGTGATACGCGAAGATTCCGAAAAAATGCAAAAGCAAATGGATGAAATCAACAAGAACAAAAAGCTAAACGACAAGCAGAGAAGATTAAAGCTCAATGCTCTTGACATAAAATGGCGAGATAAGGCAAAATTGTATAACAAAAAAATGCGAGCTATCAAGGATCTAGATAAAAAGCTGGTCTCGTTTATACAAGACAAGTTATTGCAACTTATTGGCGATATTGCAAAAAAAGAGAAGATAGATATTGTTTTGAACAAATGGACAATAGATACAATACACGTCTTTTATAATAGAAAGACTATAGATATGACTGATATTGTGATAGATAAGCTAAACACCACGATGCCTACAATAGATTTAAAGGAGTTGGATAAATGAACGAAAATAGATTTTTTGAAAAGAAAACCTACATTGAATTTGGCAAAATTTGCAAATTGCTTAATATTGATATGCCGCCCAAAGGCTCCCTTCGGAAGGGTATAACTGATGTTGCTCGATTGGATAATGCAAGCAATACGGAAATAACGTTTTTTCACAACGCAAAATATGCTGAAGCTTTGTCAAAAACAAACGCATACGCTTGCGTTATAACAAAACAACATGAACATCTGGTGCCTGAGAACACGATAGCTTTGGTTGTGGAGGAACCGTATTATGCGCACGCATTGTTACTTAAGGAGTTTTACTCGATAAAATATGCATCTAACCAAGGTTATATTTCACCGCGTGCAAGTATTTCGCAAACTGCAACGATAGAGGAAGGATGTTATATATCTGATTATGTGACAATTTTGGATGATGTAGTCATCAAAAAAGGGACATTTATCGGAAGTAATGTGACTATATTGCCTGGAGTAGAAATTGGAGAAAATTCACACATTGAGTCAAACGTCACGATTGGTTTTGCGATAATTGGACGAAGTGCGTATATCAAATCAGGCGCCAGAATTGGACAGCAAGGATTTGGCTTTCACGTCGGAAAAAACGGAGTTACCGACGTTTTGCAGATTGGAAGAGTTTTGATCGGGGATGATGTTCAAATAGGCGCAAACTGTACGATAGACAGGGGAAGCATGAACGATACGGTGATTGGTTCTCACTGTCGTATTGACAACTTAGTTCATGTCGCACATAATGTCGAAATTGGTGATTATTGCGTGATAGCTGCGCAGACTGGCATTGCAGGGAGTTCCAAGATAGGCAATCGTTGTTTTTTGGGCGGACAAGTTGGAATATCTGGGCATCTGTCTATAGGAGATAATGTGACGATAGCAGCTCAATCAGGAGTTATGCGAAATATAGATTCAGGTAAAAAGGTTGCCGGTTCGCCAGCCACAGACATTTCGTCTTGGCATAGACAAACGATAACGCTGCAGAAACTATCCAGAATTAAATCAGCTCCTCAAGGGCTTTTTGCAAAACTGAAACATCTTTTAGGATGGTGATATGACATCTCGAAGAGAGCTGGTGCGTCGCTCCCTTCATTTTTGTTTGGAGTGAAGATTTATCTAATCTCCATCATTAAATAATCTGAAAGAATTGGTGTCGTTTCCTTCTGTCTCTTTTTCTTCTAATTCAAACTCGATTACATCATTGTTTCTCTGTGCTTTACGTTTCTCTTCGAGCATTTTGATGGCAAGCGATTCGTCGAGTTTGTACGGTTTTTGTATTTGTATATCGTCGATATTATAGAACAAGGCATTCTGTTTATTTATTTTATATTCTGTGTTATCTAAAAATTGTGTGATGAACATATCAACTGCGCCTGCATTCACATACGCTTCCACGTCTTCTATTGATTTTGCTAGCTTTTGCATTATGCTGTCTGCGGTGGCTGTTGCCGCTTGCTCTGTACGTTGTATTATTTTGACTTGTATCAGGTCTAACAATTCCTGTGTGTTAGATTGTACTTCCTTTTCCGCTATCATATACAATAAGTTCTCTAGGACGACATAATTATAATTACTTATACTCAGCCTATCCAGATAATCTATTACATCTTCTTTCTCACCTTGTCCTGTTGTTATCAGTATGTCACGGAACGGTTCCACTAGTTCATCAACACTAAGTTCAGTTTCCACCCCATTTATACTGTGACTTATTGCAGACAATCCCAGTTGCTTTATGTTCTCAATCGATTCGGAGTATTCTTCCTCATCAAGACCTAGATTTTCTATGATGTTATTTTGGTCGTAGTTCTGATTCCAGTGTTGGAAGTATAATTTTTCCAAATTTGCACTGTTTGATAGATCAAATTGACCTCTATCAGCTATATTGTTATCCGTTTTCGCTAACCCCTCGTCCTCCATCGCAACAACGCCATTGACCATTGCCGGAAACACTAACAAGCTTAACAAAGCTTTTTTCATTTTCACAAGCTCTCCTGCTCTTAAAAAATATCCTATACGTATAGTATATAACACATTTTGGCGCGTGTCAACCCCAAATGACATTTTTTGCAAAAAAATATTGTTTGTATAATTCGTAAGTTAACAATTCTTAGAGCATCATTGATAATATTGCATATATATAGTCATAAGTTCTTTGTATTAAAGCAATTTAATCGTCGGAAGCAATTGACATTCGACTATAAGGTATATTATGCTTAAGAATAAGGAGAGTGAAGAAGTGGCGCGTTATGAGCACGGCAAAACTGGTCCAGGTTATATTTCTGAGATTTTGTTCGCTTGCATACTTAGTGAAGGCTGGCAAGCGGAATATGAGGATTTGTATGAAGAAAAGTATTTGCATAGTTGGAGCCCTAAAGAGTGGTCGGAATGGAAAAAACTTTATATGAAAGCAACAAAAGAAGAACTGGAATTAATAAAAAGAGGATTTATGGTTGCTTTACATTTGTTGAAGTAACGCAAAGATACGCCAAGCTGGATATAAACTGCTAAATTAGGTGAGATAGATTACAATTCATCATTTGAAGAAATTGGAAATATAATTGGAGAATTAGTCGTCTATTTTGTCTATGTGAAGAAATGCGTTTTACCAAGATCCCCTGAGTTTTTCCCTATTATGCGTTACGATGAAAGCATAATGAAATCGCAGG
>JAFSTL010000012.1 GCA_017450545.1 Alphaproteobacteria bacterium | reverse complement strand
TATTTTCCGCCGATTTTTGGGACTTTGTATTCCTTCGATTCGATGAGCCCCGCAGCAAATAAATGTCCAAAAATTTTTTTGGCATCATTTTCCGAAATCGCGCCATCGCCGTCGCCATTTGCCACATTTTGAAATTTTCCACTCGCAGTTGCGTCATCGCCGGGCAAAGCGCTGTATGAATTAACATAACTCTCAAATGCAGTTTGTAAATTCTGGAAATCGTTCACAACTGCCCTAATTTGAGCTATTTCGATTAAATCGCGTCCCTTAAGCACTCCGCCAGCGAGAATTCCGATTATCAGGAGAACAATGGATATTTCCATTAAGGAAAATCCATCAAGTCTTGCTTGCACCAGTTTTCGAATGTTTTTTTTCATCATATTTATTCAGAAACTTCTTCCACACTCTCCTCGCTCACTTCCTCCCCTGCGTCTTCTTCATTCTCTTCTGTTGCTCTATCAGCCTCTTCGATGGCTTTTGTCGCTTCTGCTTCATGTTCCTGCGAATCTAAGTCTCCCTCTTCAGAAGAATTTGCGCTTTCTTCATCGGAGCTTTCTTTGCCAGAGCTTTCTTCAACAACTTCACCTTTTTCGGCCTGTTCGCTTCCGGATTCATCAAAATCGCCAGCCTCTTCAGTCTCAGCACTTTCCGCATTTTCGGAACTTGTAACATTCTCTACTGCCGGATTTTCAACATTCGTATCGTCGGATTCAGTCGGTTCTGCGACATTTTCAGTATTAATTTCATCAGAATTGTCTGCTATTTTCTTTTTTACTGATGTTTCATTTTTATTCGATTTATTTTTTTCTCTTTTCTTTGATTCAGCATCGGTGATGCTAGTCTCTTCTTTTTTTGCTCGCGAAGGTTTTTTTTCAACTTTCTCTTTCTCGATTTTTTCTTGAGCAACATTTTCTTGTGCAACTTGCTCATGCGAAGATTTGTCTTTCATGTGTGGTTTTACTTCGTCTTCAGCACTTTTTTCCTCAACCTTCTCCGTAACAATCGGCTTTGTCTTTTCCTTTTGCAATTCCTTTTCTTGTGCCTGTTTTTGCTTCTCTTTTGTCTCTGCGACATTTGCCCTCAACTCTTGAACTTCTTTGGCAAGATCATCCTGTTTTTTTCCTAACTCCTCGATCTTCCTTATTGCGTCTTTTAGCTGAGCTATTTTATCTTTTTCGGAAGTTATATAATTTTGTGTGTCGAGCATTGCATTATTCTCAATCTGCTTCAAAGCTTGTCCTTCTTGTGCCAACTGTAATGTTATTTGAGTCTGCTTCACTTCCAGTTCACCAACTTTTTTCTTTGCCTCAATTATCATGTCGGTCACATCTCCAGCGTTAGCATATGACAACACGCCACATCCGACAATTAGCGAAAGCACACTCGGCAGTACTAAAAATTTCTTCATGTCCTCAAAACTCCCCAGCAGGAACATATATCTGCTTTTAGTATACTAAAAAATTTCGTAGCAGTCAATCAACTTTTCGCAAAAATTTCAATTGTGATCTTTTTTTATTAAAATTTTATTAAATTTAAGCATTAGTACTAAAGAAATTATTGCAAGACAAGAGCTTACTATGAATGTATGCTTTAATGAATATGTATCTGCTATATATCCGGCAATCGTCCCTCCGGCTAACAGCGATAAAGCGCATACAAGATGATATATTCCAATGCCAGTCCCTTTTAAATCCGGAGAGACTAGATCAACTATTTTTGCTGGGAAAATGCTTTGTGTTATGCCAATATACATTCCCAAACACAAAAGAGCAACAATAATCATAAACAAATTTGTGCTAAATATGAATAATATATCAGATAATAAGAATATTATCATGCCAATAATAAACAATGTTTCTCTGCTTTTTAATTTATCTGAAATCATGCCTGCAGGAACAGGGACAAACCCATTTCCCAATTGATAAATTATCATACAGACAGGGGCAACACTTTTCGGCAATCCTAAAGCTTCTAGCACATATAAAATCACGATGGATTCAGACACTTTTGATACCATATATGTGCACGCCACGCAAATCAACATCCAATATTCACGTCCCAAATTTTTTATTTCATTAAATTTTATTTTGCGATACCTTGTCTGTGATTTAGAGGAAACATTTTTTACCTTCTGTCTATCTTTAATGCAAGTTGCAATCAGGCAAACTGCAAAAAATGCGGGAATGGTCGCCATCCAAAAAACAAACTGGTAGTCTTCCCCGGATAATTTAAAAATTACCATCGCTAAAATTGCACCGAAAACCGCACCAAATGCAGCGAATGACTGCCTTATCCCAAAACAAGTTGCCTTATACTCTTTTGGAGCCCAATCTCCCACTATTGCATCCCGTGGCGTAGACTGCAAGCCGTTCCCAACTCGTTCTAAAATCTTCGCCTGAAATAGTGCCCAGTAATTTGTTGCGATAGCTTCTAATGGTTTGGCAACAAAAAGGAGTATTGCGCCAAGTAAAAAG
This sequence comes from Alphaproteobacteria bacterium, assembly GCA_017450545.1. Taxonomy (GTDB): domain Bacteria; phylum Pseudomonadota; class Alphaproteobacteria; order RUG11792; family RUG11792; genus RUG11420. The sequence goes on along the minus strand of JAFSTL010000012.1, from coordinate 9,972 downwards.
AGTAATTTTCGGTTCATAAGAATATCACTCAAAATCCCCGAACATATCTTTGTTATATATGAAAGCGCTTCAATAGTCCCATCCAAAAAACCAATTCGTGAAAAATCTATATGTAATTCATCGTGAAGATAAAGACCAAATAAACTAAAAATCATCAATGTTGATGTATTGATGAGGAACGACACGATACCAACGGTCTTGATAGTGCTCGGAACTCTTGAGGATATTTCTGATATAAAACAGCGTATGCATGAAAACATTTAAAACATAGTCTCTGAAGATGGCTTCAACATAAAACGAACGCTTCTTGTAGCAACCTTCAAAAGGCTCCTGAAACTTCCTAATATGTTTTGGGATTGTACTGCAATATTCAACTCATGGCAAGAGGAGATGGCTATTTTAGCAAAAATCATTTAAAATGAGTCTGTCGTTTCTAGAAAGTCTTTTGAAAGATGCCGATAATTTTTGAAATGCCGTCGCTTAGTCCAACGATGGAAAAAGGCAATTTGGTCACTTGGTGTAAGAAAGAGGGGGATGAAATTGCAGTAGGCGATGTTATTGCAGAAATAGACACGGATAAAGCGACAATGGAGGTTGAATCAATTTATAAAGGGCGCCTAGAAAAAATACTAGTTCAGGCAGGGACGCATGACGTTGCTGTGAAAACTCCGATAGCAATAATACGACAAAAAAATGATACGGATGAAGATATACAAAAAACGATATCTAATTTAAACAAAGGTGAGCAGAAAGGTGAGCGAAATGAGAGTATAAATACTACGGTTACCAATATTATCCAAAATCACGTTCAGGAAAACACGACGACGAAGGCTAGTCCATTGGCAAAAAGGTTAGCTAATGAATTTGGAATAGATATATCTTGCGTCACAGGCACTGGTCCGCATGGTCGGATTGTTAAGCAAGATGTTTTAAATGTCCGTAACGTAAAAGAACAAAATGAATTCGTAACAAATACTCCGAGCTACACAGATGTTCCAATATCTCCTATGCGAAAAGTCATAGCGGACAAGTTAACCAAAACAAAACAAGAAGTTCCGCATTTCTATATGACAATCAAGGCAAACGTGACGTCTTTGTTGGACGTGCGTCGTAAAATTAACGAAGCTGGAATGCTGGATACTAAGATAACTGTCACTGATTTGCTGATAAAAGCAGTCGCGCTTGCTATGAAAGCCGAGCCGGGAGTGAATGTTATGTGGCGAGACGGAAACATGCGACAATTCGGAACAATCGATATTTCTGTGGCTGTTGCGACCGATAGCGGATTGATTACGCCTATCATTTGGAATGCGGATATTAAGTCAATCAAACAAATTTCAGCAGAATTAAAGACACTATCGGCTAAAGCAAAGGACAATGAACTAAAACCAAACGAATTTATAGGCGGGAACATAACTATATCAAACTTGGGAATGTTTGGTGTTAATTCGTTCTTCTCGATAATAAATTCACCTCAGGGAAGCATATTATCGATAAGTTCAACACAAAAAGAAGCAGCGATATCAGAGTCCAATGACGTTGTCGTTGCCGATATGCTTTCTGTTGGCTATGCGATCGATCACCGTGTTATAGATGGGGCAACTGCGGCAAAATTTTTAACTGCATTAAAAGACTATCTTGAAAATCCACTAATGTTGTTGGTCTGAAACTGCTTTGCCATAATGATGAATGCAAAATTCTTATATGAGCAGCAAAGTTAACTAAAATTTAACCTTTGCCATTTACACTGGAGTTGTGAAGTGAAGATTTGTGTGGACAAGATTATGGAAAAGCGGTCGTTAAGGTTGTCTGTTATTGGGATTTTATCCATAGCGCTCTTATGTGTTGCTTACGGAATTTCAGACAAAATTAGTGTTGATAATACTGGAGACCTCTACGATTATGAATGTCTTGTTAAATCATTCATTGTAGTGTTGATTAGCATTATTGTCATTAGGACTTTGTTTTCCGCGATTATAAATCCAGCAGAAATTCGTCACAATAAAAAAATGCCTGGTATTCTGAAGTATGTTGTTGGGGCCTTGATTTTGACAATTGCGGCTGTTTACATCGTTACGGCAATTTATTCGAAATCAGCGATGGCTATCTTTACGACTTTGGGAGCATCAGGTATTGGAATTGCATTCATTGCGCAGGATACGTTGAAAGAGTTAATAGCTGGGATAATTATCTCATTTCAAAATGATTTCAGAGTGGGAGATTGGATAAAATTTCCGGACGGTACTATTGCAAAAATATTACGCACGAAATTAACTTGCATTGATTTGGAGCTTTTGAACGATACCAGACTTTATATCTCAAACACAAAATTGACGAATGCTAGCGTGATAAATTTAAGCCAGCCGACCCCGGCTCATTTTAACCGAATTGATGTTATCTTGGAGCACGATGTTCCGATAGAGCAGGCACGCAGAATACTTTACACTGCGACTGCAAACACCCCCGGACTTGCCTCAAGGGAACCGTTGGTTGTCGCAGATGCCGTTTTGCAAAATGGGATTTTGTTTGCAATTTTCTTCAAAATACCGTCATACGACGTTGGAGCAGAAATGAAACACCGGGTTATTTCTTCGCTTGTGAAACATCTGCACTCGCACGGACTGAAAGTTTGCGAAGTTGGAGAATCAATAAATGTCAAAATAGTTGATAATAAGCTAGTCAAATCGTTTAATGACGATGATACAACAGATGCCAAAACAGCATTACGTTATTCGGGACTTTTGAAAAACTGTAATGACGAGATATTGGAGCATTTTGCAACCAGCATGGAAAAGATAGTCATGAAGGCGGGCGACGTCGTCTTCAAACAAGGCGAAGAGGGTGACACAATGTTTATAATTGCGGAAGGAGTTGTGAGCGTTTCACTAGATGTTTCTGTTGCGGAAGAAGATGGAAAAGTTCACAAGTCATCTAATGTTATTGCCACACTATCCGATGGGGCGTATTTTGGCGAAATGGCTCTGCTTAGAGGGGAAAAGCGAAACGCTACGGTTGTCGCAAAATCAGATGTAGTGTTGTTCAAAATAAGAAGAGAGACGGTCAAAGCATTTACGGAAAAATATTCAGATTTCGCAAAAAAACTAAGCGAAGCAATTGTTGAAAGAAGCAATGAAAATGCAGCCAAGAAGTCTGAGTTTATGAAAGAGCTTAATAAAAAAGCAGATCCAATCGCTGAGTTTATGAACGCATTTAAGGCATTCTTGGGAAATTAACATATGTGAACCAAAAGTTACCCCCTATGTGTGGGGGGTCATCGTGAGGAGAGCAATCTTGGTCGTGATTTTTTGTGTAGTTATAGTAACATAAATAGAATGATATTCAAATTATATGTATCTCTGCATTAAATTTATTAAAATACAATCCAAATAGATGATTTGGAACGATAAATGGAAAAATAATCGGAAAATTTAAGAAAATATTAACTTTTTGCTTTTACGATATATGTAGAGGATTGCGATCTTGTGATGGGATAAACATGAACATAGCGCAAAGAATGTCGAAAAAACTCGAATTTGTGCGACGGCTTGGATTATGTCCATCGGTGCTGAATTTGTATGTAGACCGATACTCTTTTGGTTTTCTCTTGGGCGATATTTATGCCGGGATAAAGATGTTTTGTCTCTTATTCCCCTTGGCTATTTCCCTAGCGTTTTTTTGCGGTGGGGGTCCCGTTCAAGGCGTGATTTCATGTGCTATCGCTGCCGGCGTAGGCGCTATATTAGGTGGATCAAAATATCAAATATCGTCAATTGCATTGCCTATATGTATTCTGACTTTTGACATTTTGGTAAAATACCAGTACAAAGGATTGTTTTACACGGCACTATTCACATCACTAATCCTGATCCTCTTCGGATTTTTAAAAATCAGCAATGTTCTAAAACATATTTCATACGCTTTTATTTCGGCACTTATCATTTTTGTTGCATTGTCAATTGTAATCAATCAGTTGCAACATCTCTTGGACATCCATACCATTCATTCCTCGCAAGGAATATTTGAAAATTTCGCATTACTTTGCGACAACATGGAAAATGTTACCAAACCGGCTTTAATTTCTGCGACTTTATTCCTTATTCCAATTATAGCGCTGAAACTATTCTATCGCGGTTTTTTCGCTTTTTTTGCTTACTTAGCCGTGGGGTGCATAGTGACCTGGGCACTAAATACCGGTGTGATTCCAGACTTACTCGATGTAAAGACCGTCGCTCAAGAAATGATATCAACGCAGTCAGCATTGGATACTATTTTTACAATGTCAAGCACCGCGCCGTCTCACACATTTCTTTCGAACATTGTAGATTACGCATTCGTTATTGCATTGATAATTGCGTGCGAAGCTTGCTTTTGCACCAGCGTATCTGCAAGCTTGAGCGGCGATAACCGCCTTCAAACCAATGTTGAATTGATTTCCAACGGCATTGCAAACTTTGTGTCAGTCGCTCTCGGCGGGTTGTTTGTTTCGCCAGACATCGATTTATCCGTCAAAAACATCAAAATAAAATCAAAAACGGTTTTACCGATGATCATTATTAGCATTTTATGCTTTGGGACTATATATTTCAACGATATTATAATTAAATTTATTCCGATGGGATGTCTTTCTTCGATTTTGTTAATATATGCCATTTCAGAAATTATGCACAAAAGAATTCGGCAATATTTCAATATAAAATCGCAAGAAACGCACATATTTTGGATAACGTTACTACTTTGTGTATATTTTGGATTTATTCCAGCTACAATCATCGGTTTCGCAATTTCCTGCGTGTTTTTTGCATCAAGAATGGTGAAAATAAAAGATGCGAACGTTCACACAACTAGAAATCACGATACAGGCGCCATTGAGTTTATATCGAACAAGCAAGGTTTCTCGCAATCAATGAACATTCCTCCCAAAATACTTAACAAAATTGAGGTCATACAAGTTACAAATATATTGTTCTTAAATATCGCCAAAATTGTTGAGGAAGCCTTTGCGGCACAGGGAAAATTTCCCGAGATCGTAATCATATATTTCAACAACGTGCCATACCTAGACAATGATGCGTTTGATGCACTGAAAGAACTTGTGAAAAACGCAAAAGCACACAAAGCTACGGTAATGATTTCAGGAACAAACGGCATACTTCTGGATATAATTCAGCAAAAAGCAAGGTCTGAAAAGTTTAACGACGCGTTTGGGTACGTCGTGCCGAATTTCAAAGAAGCAATAAGGCAGACCGTAAAACGATTGGGATGAAAAATATCTTATTCATCCTCCGTTGCTGTCCCTTGTTCCAAACGCTCCAAAACTATATCGTATAACTCCCGCGGCGATTTCAAATGTGTTGGCGCGACGTCGTGGCGTATTTGCTGAATTTTTGCTTTCAACTGACGCATTCCATACGGAGTATCCATTCGTGAAATATACTGTTCTTCTCGAAATGGATTTATCATCGCATTCGCACACAACATCAGTTCATAAGAAAATAAGAAACGTTTTTCTTCCGGCATTAGACTGGTGGTCTCTGCCAGTTTGAGCAAGTTTAAGATTTTTGATTTATCGAAAACCTTATCGAAAATATTTTTGCGAATAAAAGGTAGCATTATAGCGCAATCTATGCTGTCGAAATTCGTGTCATAATGCGTAATCAATGTCGTATTCTCGCCTTTCACACATTTTTCCAATAAGTCCGCGGTGACTGCCGCGCCCCTTACCCACGGCGTAATTTTTGCCTCATTCTCCATAAAATATATCATGTATTCCCTGTCTTGCTGATTTGCTGACGTCGGTGTCAACGTTATAGTATATAACCTGTTTTGTACATGTTCGTTTATAAGAGGAATTTCCGTTTTGATACGCATTTCATGTTGTGTCGATGAAAACAGAGTTTGCATGCTCTCGATAGCGTCCAGCCTTGAGAGAGCCCCATATATGCTGTTTGGGGAATTTTCGTGCTTCCATCCCTGGAGCCAACGTAAATTTTGTATACGTTTCAGATAATCGAACAATTCTAATTCATAAAAATATGCCCTTATATCGTCTCGTGCTAGTTTTATTTCCATGTGCTTATTCTTATACGCATCTTGCCGAAGTATTTTATCCGAAACTTTATAAATCAAATCGTCGTTTATATCATTCTTTGTTCCCGTGTTATTTTTAATCTCATGCAATACATTTATTAAAAACAAATAATTCCAATTAGATGCATTATAGCTTTTTAAGGTTTCTGATAGATTGCTTGTAGAGCTGCAGTTTATCACGTCTTGTGCAGAACTATAACCAAATGTGTCTTCAGTTATTTTTATGTCGAATGTCATTTTAGCAATCTCCGTCGGGATGACATCATAAACACTTAAATAATATTTATAATTACCACTTCGCAACAAATCTGGTTTATGCTTTTCGCGAATGTTATCATAATGTTCTCGCAAACTGTCTTGGAAAATCATGACAGCATTCGCTAAAAACGCATCTTCTTTCTGAACTTCCTTCAATTCAGCTCCTCGCCAAATCCGCGCACTAAAATCTTTCACTTCAATTGCTTTTACACAGCTCGTGCTACTCATAACAGTAAGCAAAGGCATCGCTAACAAATATTGTCTTTTATTCATTTTGTTTTCCCTTCCCAAATCTCATAGGTTCATCCTATCCCCATGATTTCAGTATGTCACACAACTCCCGGCATGTCAAGTCTTGTGTGTAACTTTATCATTCAACAAATTTAAAACAATTCATTTTTATAAATTGTGTTGACATTATTTTTATGTGACTTATAAATAAGTGTGTGTCACATGACATTTATATCAGTTTTTGTTTTAAACAACATCTCTTTTGCTTTTTCTGTATTACTTAAAATTCTATTCCACATATCAGATACACTTATCGAGAAATTTTTGTTGCCGTCTGTTTGACAACCAGAGCAAAATGCTGTATATATTATATATGGTTGCTACTAGGATTTTTCGTATGAAGACTGAAGAAATTAAGTTGCTTGATGAAGAGAGGGTACGTTGCGAAATATGGACTCGTGTCATGGGATATTACCGTCCGGTTTCTGCATTTAACAAAGGTAAACAGAGCGAATATAAGGACAGAAAATACTTCACGGAAGGTTGTCCACGCTCAAGGGGAGCAAAGTCTGAGTAGAATAAACGTCGAAGCGTCGCCAATTTGCTGACGCTTCTATTCCGTTGGATTGTCTCAGTACTAAAATTACTCCTGTATAGATTCTCTCCTTTGTCACTTATCCTATATATCCCTTCGCTTTGTATTCTTTCAGTCGCTCTTCTATCTCTTTGGCCTCTTTGGCGTTCTTGTCTATTGCCTCTTCGTATCTTTTTATTTCCTCTTTATAGTCTGCTATCTTGTCTTTATCTTTCTCCTTGTCCATCGATTCTATTCTGCCTATTAACCATTTTATCTGATTGTTTTCGCTTTGTATCTTTTCCTTTTTTGCTTCGTATCGTTTTATATCGTCATATATTGTTGGATCGGCTATTATATCATTGAGCATCGCTTCGGTTTTCCTTGGATCTCTGTAGGCAATTTGGGCGCTTATGACGCCTATTATTCTTTTTATCAGATCGGGCTGGTATCCGTACTCTAAGTCAAGAGGCCCTTTAAATAAATGGCCTACTTCGTCTGGTGCTCCTTGTTCGGGTATCCATGCTGTGTTCTCGCCCCATTTTATTCGTTTCAGGTTGGTGTCGCCATAGAACATCCCGCGCATATATCTTCCTTCCGGAATTTGCGTTTCATGAATGTCTATGCTAACTATTTCTAGTTCGTCACAACATGCAAACAGTTCTGTCATGTCTTCTATGTAGGGCACCTCGTCTATACGTATCATTGCTTTTTTTAGGTGGCGATTGTTTATGCACATTTGTTATATTGATTTTAGATTCGGAGCCTTTTTTATTCGTATATTTATTTTCTCTAATTTATTGCAGTCAGTCACGATACAGCCCAATGTGGTGTTGTTTATGGCTTGTGTTGCAATCATTATGCTGTTAATGTATGAATTTCTTGAGAATAAGTCTTTGCAATCATTTGGGAGTCTCACTTGTTCGTCTCGTATATTTAATTCTATGTATAGGTCATATGGGGCTCCATATGTATCCCATCTGTCTCCTTTGTTTATAGAAAAACACCCAGGTCCTAAGATTACTGGTTTCCTTTGTTTTGTTATTTTGTTTGTATATGCTTTATTAGCCGTTATTGTGACTCTTCGTGGTTTCTTGCTTATCGGTGTGGTCGCTTTGTATGCATTCGGTATTTGGTTGTTTGTTTTTATTTTGTCTATATACCTGTTGGTATCGTCGTCGTGATAAACAACTAGTATCCCCGGATGAGCTTTATCTAGGTCTTCGCTTAGATCTATTTCTATTTCGTTTGGATCATGCTTGTAATCAAATATCCGTCGTTTTGTTGCGATTTTCATGTAATCGGTGAGATCTATTTCATCTATACCCTCTGAGCTGTATGCCAAAATCCTTTCCAGTCTTTCATTAGCAATTTCTATTGACAACCATTTAGAATCGCGAGCTAGACCAAGATCGTACCTTATTCGTCTATACTTTCCTTTTCCTACATCGTATACCTTTACTCCTAGATTTGCTAGATCGCTGTACTCGTATTTGCCTGTGTACTTCGTTTCAAGTATTCGCTTTTCGTCTGTTAGATATTGTAATTGTAATATGAGGTCTCCTAATACAAGATTTCCGTCATATTGTTCTATGTCTTGTATTGCCTGTTCTAACTCCTTTGTATACTTTTCGCCCAGCGTCCAGTTTAGATGGCTTAGTTTTTCACTACATTCACACATCGCACTTGGACCATAAATGGATTTTTTATTACTTGCTTTTGCTTCCTTTGCTAAAATCCACAAACATTGCACATAATTATACAGTACTAATGCATTCCAGTTTTCAGGTGTATAGTGTTTATAATCTTTGTTATCAAATGTCACAACGTTATCTTTCACTTTATCTACTGCAAATTCGTTGCGCCCTAATGCACAATCCGCAATCGCTTTCGTAATTACGTTGTATATTGAGTCTTTGTAGTCATCATGCTTTATCCATTCGTCACATTTGTGATCCTTGTATGTATCTCCTATGCAATTACCTTCTATACATCTCGCAACATAGATTTTACTATAAAGTTCATATCTAAAGTGCATTATATCATCGTCTGTCTTTAACTCTGTCCCTACCAATCCTGCGTAACAACACGAAGTAATCAAAGGTAGAGCTATAATACTACTAAAGTATAGCCCCCCCCCCCCGAATACTTGCCTTTACTTAATCTGCTCAACATTTTTATTTGCATGTTCTAAAACTACCTAACCTATCCTTATATTTCTATACTAGCACGCCTTTTTAAGACTGACAAGATTATTTCTGTCTCGTATGTCGCAATTTTGTACATTTTTTCTTGCACCCGCCCGATATCTGTGTTATCCCGTTAGCAGATGGAGCGGTAGAGTGCTAAAAAGTTTGGAGGGCTCACAATTTGTATACAAATAATGGGAGTATAAGAAATGATAGGTGAATTTAATGAGTATCAAAAATCAGTATAACGAAGTTTTCGAAGAAATTTTTAAACAGGCAGAACAAAAAGATGCAAAGGCATTTCAGACACTTGTATTGACTGGATTTGGAAGTGAAGTGAACCGAAAAAATTTAGATTCATTACAAAATATTCTCAACACTTTTGTGTCAAGTTATATTGAAATAACCATGGCGCCACATGAAATTAAAAAACGTAAGGATTACAAAAAAATTAAAGGCATCGATATTATAGAAAAATTTTTCTGGCTATACTTGCAGATATGTGAAAATGACACATTACAAAATATGTTACTTAATTTGTTTTTTATAATCGAGGGGAAGAGTATAGATACAATCTTGAAAAAGTGGCAAGAAATTTATGAGAAATCAAAACGCAAACAAAGTCAATATAAG
>JAFSTL010000084.1 GCA_017450545.1 Alphaproteobacteria bacterium | reverse complement strand
CTTGGATATATGGCAGACCCGGTCGAGATTGCCTATGCTGTGTGCTTCCTGGCATCGCGCGAAGCATCGTATATCACCGGGCAGACGTTGCACGTCAATGGCGGTATGTATATGGGGTGATGTATGAATGATGTTGTCATTATAGGCTCTGGTATAGCAGGATTAACTGCAGCTATATACTTGGCGCGCTCAGGCATAAGTCCTGTGGTTGTTTGTGGCAATAATCCAGGAGGACAATTGATGCAAACTGATTGTATCGAAAACTATCCGGGGTTTGAAAAAATAAGTGGCGCTGAGCTTATGATGAAGACGATGAACCAAGCAGAAAAACTTGGCACAAAGATGGTATACGAACGCGTGCTGAGTGTATCTAAAAAAAATACGACTTTTGAAATCACAATATCTTCTAATGAAAAGATGAAATCGAGAGCTGTTTTAATAGCGACTGGAGCAACCCACAAACGCTTAGGCTGTAAAGGCGAAGCGGAGTTTGCAAATAAAGGCGTATCCTGGTGCGCGACTTGCGATGGGGCTATGAGCAAAGGCAAACCTGTTGCTGTTATTGGAGGCGGAAATACAGCCGTTATGGAGGCGCTGTTTTTGTCGAATATTGCTTCAAAAGTTTACCTAATCCATCGACGAGATACGTTGCGAGCGGACGAGATTATGCAGAAACGCGTATTCGCAAAGTCAAATATAGAATGTGTGTGGAATTCCAATGTTGAGGAAATCATAGGTGACACAAAAGTTACTGCGATTAAGCTTAATTCTGGGAAAACTATTGATGTTTCAGCGGTATTTGTTGCAATAGGTGTGAAACCGGAGACTGAATTTGTTAAGGATTTAGTAGAGCTGGATAATGGCGGATACGTCATTTCTGCCGAAACAAAAACATCTGTTCCAGGAATTTTTGTTGCAGGTGATGTTGAAAATTGTGTAACGAAGCAGGCTGTATACGCGGCTGGCCGAGGATGCTTGGCTGCGCAGCAAATCGAGCGATATTTGGGAATAAGATAAATGAATACGCAAGACCAAAAAAATGTTGAAACTATACAAAATTCAATAAATCTAATTAAAAATTTTATACGATTTGATGAGATAAGCTCGAGATTAGCCGAATTGGAACAGCAGATAGAAGACCCGAATTTTTGGGATAACACGGAAGTTGCAATCAGTGTTACGAAAGAAAAGGATAATATATCTGAGAAAATCGAGCCAGTAAAAAATTTGTATAGCAGACTTGCAGATTTAGTTGGGCTAATTGAATTAGCCGAGCTTGAAAATGATGAAGAAATGCTTTCAGAGTTATCAGGAAACATGGAAACTCTAGCAAAAGAAGCAGAAACGTTGCAGATAGAATCGCTCTTAAGTGCGCCACATGACACAGCAAATTGCTTCGTTGAAATAAACGCTGGAGCTGGTGGTACCGAGGCTCAAGATTGGGCTGAAATGCTTGCCCGTATGTATGCAAGGTGGGCAGAGAAACGCCGATATAAGTATGAAATAACTGATAAGAGCGATGGCGAGGAGGCTGGTGTTAAATCAATTACACTTCACATTAAAGGGCAAAAAGCGTATGGTTGGCTCAAGAAAGAATCCGGAGTGCATCGGCTTGTTAGGATATCGCCATTTGATTCGAATGCCCGGCGTCACACTAGCTTTGCTTCAGTATTCGTAACACCTGAAGTTGACAACTCAATCGAAATTGAGATAAACGATGCGGATTTGCGAGTTGATGTATACCGCTCTTCCGGTGCCGGTGGGCAACATGTCAATAAAACTGAAAGTGCGGTTCGAATAACACATATACCAACTGGAATTGTCGCAGCGTCGCAAATCGACCGCTCGCAGCATCGTAATCGTGAAATCGCAATGAGTATGCTGAAGTCAAAGCTTTATGCACTGAAATTAAAGGAACAAGAAGAGGCGATAAATGCGAATCAAGACAAGCCGGATATTGCATGGGGAAATCAGATACGTTCATACGTCCTGCAACCATATCAGCTCGTAAAAGACACCCGGACAAGCACTGAAACAGGAAATGCGCCTGCTGTTCTGGATGGCGAAATCGATATGTTCCTGGAATCGGCGATAGCGAAACTGTGATTGCTAAATGGTCAAGAGCCTACCTATTTCCGTAGGTGTTACACATTTTTCCAAAGTGCAAAGAAGTATATGTTTCTAAAACGGGGCGATTTAGTGAGACTGTATTGATTGAGCTATAAGTTTTGATTATTATATTTCTCTGTTAACTTATTTTTTACTCATGCTGTGTATATCTTGCAAATTAATATCGGTG
>JAFSTL010000083.1 GCA_017450545.1 Alphaproteobacteria bacterium | reverse complement strand
CTTAAAGTCTTCGCCTGTCAGCTTTGCCCAAACCTTTTCCCAGGGATACTCCTCTGCTAGCTTTTGGGTTAGTTGTCTCAAAATCCTCTTTCTTATATCCTGATACGATTCATCGTTTTTGTTGTTTTCTTTGCAATTAGATTTTGCCTCTATTTGTGGATCTAGCCTGTTATCGTCTATATAAAATTTATCCACTTTAGACATCATGAGCACGCCGCAATTCTGGATGTAAAACGCCATATCCATTACGGCATGGTATCCTGCACTCAAGTATACCCGTAAATCCAGTGACGCTAATTCTAGTGCCTCTTTATACTTTGCATATTCTGTATTCCGAGTTGTTAAGTTTTTTATTGCAGTTGTAAACATAGCGTCAAATCCAACAAATTTGTATTTCTGCACGTCCATAATGATTTGACATAGCAGTATATAATTCCAGTTCGCCCCGGTAAAACTGTCCAAGTTCCATTGTTTATGCTCTTTTGCATAATCATCCAGCTCCTTCTGGATTTTATAATTGTCGCTATTCACATCGGATCTGGTGTTGTCGCGTAAATGTTGTTGCAACAAATCCTCTATATATTGTACACTGGCTTTATGTTCCGGTGTATCTGGAAGTTTACGTAATGTCTCTGCTCTCACCCAATGCAGTACTTCATTCGGCACGCTTGTGCTAAAAATAACTTCCTCAACTCCCTTAAACTCTCCTACAGCTTCTTGATTTGCCATAACACAATAAACGCATACCGGCGCCACAAAACTCACTCTTAATATTCCTTTTATGTTCATAACAAAATGTCTAAAATCAAAACATCCACCTATGATGAGATTGTAGCATAAGTTTGATAAGACCGTCAAATATTTTTTTGCAGAAAAATCTGGAGAAAGGCGACTTTAACATAGCTTAATACGAAAAATGTTCTTTTTTGCTGTTTAATGAGGAATTACTCTATTCGATAATCAGTTAGGAGCCCCTTCAGCCCAAGCCATATTTTCAATCTTCCATCACCACCAGACCAATGCATAAAACAAATGCCGGCAGAATAGTTGCGGCCAATGAAATGGGAATCTTGCCACTTGTACCATAAGCCAGTATTACGTTGTTTATGAAGTGTATTGGAAATGCTCCAATAAGTAAACATGCTATTTTGCGTATATATGTCTTATTGTCGCGTGGATTATAGTTTATACAAAATGCTGTTACCATAGCGACAAACGCAAACATTTGCAATATCACAGATATTCTAGAAAACCAGTGCATTTGATATTGAACACTGGACAATCCCACTTTATCCAGTATTGCCATATATTTCCGTATCTGCCAAAAAGAAATACTTTGCGGATTTGTGACCATCCTCTGTAGTCTTTTATAGGATAGATGCGTAGGCAGTTGGTATTCCTCATGTGTATACGTCTCCCCATCATTCGTTATTTCTTTGGAATCCGCAGCTTTCCATTGCCCATTGGAGATATTTACGCTTTTAGCTATTACAGTTTTATTTAAATCTCCATATTTATCAAATGTAAATATTCTCACATTAAATAGTGATGTTCCAGATTTGTTAAAACCCCGAGCAGATATAATATAAGAGACATCTTCATATTTATCCCGAAACCATATTCCTTTGTTTGTTATTGTTAAATTTTCACTAGATTGTGAATCATACTTCATACTTATATTAGCCAATTTAAGATACCTAAAAGAATAAACTGACATAGCGTCAAAAACAGTTATATACAGAACGCTTAAAATTGCGACAGAAATAAATATATATTGTAACAGTTTTTTAGTAGAAGTTCCGATGCTCTTTATTATAGTTATCTCTAGTCTTGAATTCATTACAATGAAAAATACAATTGCAGACAATAAAACAATAAAAGAAAAGAAAGACGTCATGTTTAAAAGCGCACGACACAATGTCACTTTTATAATAAAAGGTATCGAAGGATTGTATCCAGCTGAATAATATTGCCTCACAACGTCCATCATATCCAATATGGTCACTATTACATAAAAACAAAAAAACACAGCCAAGAAACTTTTGAAAAAACTTTTTGTTATATATCTTATTAAGATCGTATGCATTTCTAATTTCGATATTTCAAAAAAGATATATATAAAAATACGCTCAATGCACAGATAGTTACGTAGTTATATAAAATTTTTGTATTGCCATTTATCAAAATCATTATCCCTGCATAGCAAGCTGTTCCGCATAAGAACGCGACTATCGCCCGGTTTCGACCTCTTCCTCTTGCTTGAGGGGACAACAATAGTAGTCCGACAATGAGCGCATTGATGATTGAAACAAAAGGAATCGTCAGTCTTGAGTGAAATTCTGACAAATAATTCATTTTCTGCTGTGCATCATTGCTGGTTTTGTAATCGCGCATCAATTCAGTTTGCGTCTTAAATTTTACCTTGGATGATTTTTCATAAAACTGTGTGACTAAATCTGTTATATCATACGTCAACTCATCAAACGACAGTGTTGCAACAGCTTCGTTGTTTTTGTCTAGCTCTTGTCGATATCCATGTAATAATTTTATGTATATGTGTTTATCCTTGGCAACGACTGCTCCATGTCGTGCAATTATCGTGTTTGAGTTGCGCCGTTCGGAAATATACGAGATGAATATGTTGTGGAGCGCATTTGCGTTTCTTGAACCAACGTATATAACGGAGTTTCCAATTGTAGTGAATGCCTGTGTACTCAAAAAATTTGTTGATATTCTTGTCTGAAGTTTTTCTTTTAAGTTCTCGAATGTCTTATACGCCGACGGAGCCCCTACCGTGTTTATGAGCAACACAATAGCTGTTACACAAATGCCTAGCAACAAAATTGGAGAAAGCAAAAGATTGGGATTTGCGCCAGAAGCCATGAATACGACGAGCTCTTTATCGTTTTGTAATGTATAAACAGCAATTATTGAAGATATTAAAAAACATATCGGCAAAATTATTCCGCATACTCCCGGAGAAACGCATAAAACTAATTTTAAAAACATCCCAAAGGACAAATCGTCAGAAACTATTAAGCTGATATATTTCACCGACATAACAATCCAAGTCATTAGGATTATTATTGGAGAAACTATGAAAAACGTCACCAACAGCCTTTTCAGTATATATTTGAAAGCTATGGTGAACATTTTCTATCAACTCACTGAGAATCGTCGTCTGCAGTTTCATTCACTTCAGAAAGAGACGTGATAAACTCTCCGTCATTTAACCTGAATAGTATAACACCTTGCGAATGTCTCCTTGTTATTCTGATTTCTTCGACGGAACACCTCATAATACGCCCTGTATTCGTAACCATCATTATGTGCGAATCATACTGAACCGGGAAAGACGCCACAACCTTTCCGTTTTTCGAGGTTATTGCTAGGTTGGTAAATCCTTGCGTTCCACGGCTTGTCGAGCGATAGTCATAAGAGGATGATATTTTTCCAAAACCATTTTCCGTCACAGTTAGTATCAATTTTTCGTTTTGTGCCAGAATTGTCATTCTATCTTCAACAATCCCGCCGTTTTCAAGTTTGCCTTTTTTGACGAGTTTTCTTAACTTATCAGCATTTTTCAGATACTCTTCCCGTTCCTCTATATTTTCCAGATCATATCTATCCAAGTTTGCCATCGAAATAACTTCGTCTCCCGGCTTCAGTTTTATTCCGCGTACTCCATGGGAATTTCTGCCGGCAAAAATACGTAAGTCATCAACCGGAAACCTATTGCAAACACCATTTCGTGTGCTTAGGAAAACATCCTGGTCATTTTTGCAAAACCTGACATCGATGAGCTTTTCTCCGTCATCAAGCGTTATCGCGCGTTTTCCATTAGACTGAATATTCTCAAAATCCTGATATTTATTGCGACGCACATTCCCAAATGACGTTGTGAAAATTAGCGTTTTATCATTTAATCCCTCATCTTTTCTCACCGTTAAAATTGTCGCAATCGATTCATTTTCATCGACTGATAGCATATTAACGAGAGCTCGTCCTTTAGAGGTTGGCGACCCTATCGGAAGTTTATGTACCTTCATTTTGTAAACTTTGCCAACATTCGTGAAGAACAAAACGTCGTCATGAGTATTAGCAATTATAACGCTCTTAACAATATCCTCTTCCTTCGTCTCCATACCATTTCGACCACGTCCTCCGCGCTTCTGAGACCGGTAAGTAGCAAGAGGCACTCGCTTAATGTATCCCTCCATGGTGTATGTGACAACCATGTCTTCTTTTTGTATCAAATCCTCATCTTCGACATTTTCAAAAGTTTGTTCGATTTTGGTCAACCTCGGGGTATTATATTTTTCTTTAACCTCCAGCATTTCAGATTTTATAATCTCTTTCACTTTTTGTTTCGAACCTAAAATAGCCAATAATTCGTTTATCTGAGCAATAACTTCGCTCAAGTCGCTTCGTATCTTATCTCTTTCTAACCCAGTTAATTTGTGTAATCTCAAATCCAAAATCGCATTTGCTTGCTCTTCCGTTAACTTATACATCTGTGAATTGTCGGAATAACCATCAACCAATTCCAAAAGCGACTTAATATTTTCTGCATTAAACTTCTCTGCCATTAAGTTGTCTTTTGCCTCTTGGCGGTCTATGGCAGAGCGAATTATTTGAATAACTCTATCGATATTTGATATTGCCAACCCAAAACCAAGCAATATATGAGCTTTATTCCGACATTTCTTCAGGTTAAATTTGCTTCTTCTGACGACTACTTCCTGCCTAAACTCGATAAAATTATCGATAATTTCACGAAGCGATAACTTTACTGGTCGATTTTTTACCAAGGCAACCATGTTATAGCTCAAATTTGTCTGAAGTTGAGTAAGCTTGAATAGCTGATTTAAAATTACCTCGCCAACAACGTCTTTACGCAACTCTATGACGATCCTGACGCCGTCCTTGTTGGATTCATCACGTATATCGCTTATTCCTTCGACAGTTTTATCTTTAACTAGTTCCGCAATCCTTTCGACTAACTTTGCTTTATTAACTTGGTATGGTATTTCGTGAATTATAATGCTTTCTCTTTCCCCACGCTCTTTTACTATGCTCGTTTTTGCTCGAACAATAACAGTCCCTCGTCCGGTGTTAAACGCGCTTCGTATACCTCCATTGCCCATTATAACGCCACCAGTAGGGAAGTCTGGACCTGGTATGTATTCTCTCATCAAATCATCAGTTGTCAATTCTGGATTATCCAGAACCGCGCAACAAGCATCTATAACTTCCCCGAGATTATGAGTTGGTATATATGTCGCCATTCCAACAGCTATTCCATTTGAGCCGTTCACCAGCAGGTTGGGAAATTTGGCCGGAAGAACAATCGGCTCCATTATCGTTCCATCGTAGTTTGGAGCGAAATTCACCGTGTCTTCATCGATGTTTGCAACTAATTCATGTGCAACAGGCGCCATTCTTGCTTCGGTGTAACGAGGAGCCGCAGCGGAATCTCCATCCAGTGATCCGAAGTTTCCTTGTCCATCGACAAGTGGCACTCTGAGACTAAAATCTTGAGCAAGACGCACCATAGTGTCGTATATCGCTGCGTCGCCATGAGGATGGTATTTTCCCATCACTTCACCAACAACTCTCGCCGACTTGCGATACGGCTTGTTATAGTGATTACTTGTCTCATTCATCGCGTGAATTATACGCCGATGCACCGGTTTTAGCCCATCTCGAACATCTGGAATTGCGCGCGAAACTATCACACTCATCGCATAATCAAGATACGAATTTTGAACTTCCTCTTCTATCGCTACCGATACGATGTCGCTATTTTCACTCATTTATTCGCATTAATTCACACCAGATAAGCTATTGTAACATACCATCTGTCAGCTGTCCATTCACTGTTGAGATCACTTCATCGATAATCAATATTTACATCTCTGATATACGAGGATACACGGACGTCGTAACTCATTTTCCCAGCATGTAGTGACAAATTTTGCCCCTTTGTGCGCATACGTGTCATCCATCCTCCCCCCCATCCATTGTTCATCTCCATACTTTTTATCAACCGTTGATACTAGACACTGTCGTCAAAAGGAATTGCAGTAGAGCATAATGGATGCGATGGTGAAATAAGCTTGAAAGGACGAGATATTTTTGGTATACCTTGTTGAAATACTTCTAAATTTCTTAATCTTTAAGAAAAAAATTTTTCAACAATATGTCTCTTTTTATAAAATTCTTTATCATAATTTCTCTGCATTTTCGCATTGCTCAGAGATAAAATTACAGCTTTCATTCCGTTCTTCACCGCAAATTCAACTATACTTCTACTGTCCTATCCCTTGTCTTTTATCGTGCACATTCCCATCTGATATGAGTATCTTCAACGGCATTCCGCGGGCATCCACCGCAACACGTACCTTCGTATTCAGCCCCCTTTTGAGACTGCCATGCCTTGATTTCCAGCTCTTGCGCCACTCGCATGCATATGACATTTTATATAGCTTCACTGTTTTCAATATCTGCTCCCAAATTTCATCATTTATATCATGCCTATGCAACATCGTTATTTCTCACTTCAGACATCTTCAAGACTATTCTATCACTTTTTAGCATCTTTGACGACAGTGTCTAGTCAAGAGCCTAAGTTTATTATAATGCGAAAACAAAGACGTTTTTCTCCCAGAATTATCTTGTCCGGACTTGTCCGGAACTTGTAGATTGAACTAACTCAAAGTCGAGTAATACATTTGTTGTGTGTTTTTAT
This sequence comes from Alphaproteobacteria bacterium, assembly GCA_017450545.1. Taxonomy (GTDB): domain Bacteria; phylum Pseudomonadota; class Alphaproteobacteria; order RUG11792; family RUG11792; genus RUG11420. The sequence goes on along the minus strand of JAFSTL010000083.1, from coordinate 172 downwards.
GATATGTAAAAGTTTAGTATTCATGGGGTTGGTTGTTTCAGGGTGTGGAGCATGTTATGCTAGTTCTTATACCGAATGTATTCACGATGACTGTCATCCTATGAATGGGGTGAATAAGTCGTTGGAGCGGTTTATGAAGATGGAAGAGGAGTTTGTTTCTTCTGTTAAGTAT
>JAFSTL010000082.1 GCA_017450545.1 Alphaproteobacteria bacterium | reverse complement strand
GCATAATCGACAATATCGGTATATTCATTCATTCGTGATTTGATTTCTTCCGGAGATATCAACACAAAATCTCAAACAAACCAAATTTGTCCCTTCAGTTTAAAGGAAAATCTTTCCAACTAATAGCCTAAATGCAACATTTGGAGAAATTGTTTGAATGTGTGGTAGTATGATAAAGTGCGATTATTTGTCTGAAGTGTATGGCTAATATACAAGAAAGAATATCTGAATATATCAATGGTAATGTGTCCGGGAATAAAATAGATGATTTAATATCAGAAGTTTTGAGCTTGTTGGAACGTGGTGAAATTCGTGTTGCAGACAAAGCTAGCGGTGAATGGCAAGTGCGCGAGTGGGTCAAAGAAGCTATATTGCTTGCATTAAAAGAGAAAAAGCCAACGCAACAAGTGATGGATAGTTATGATAAACTTGGATTACTTAAATATGATTACGAAAACCCGAGATATAGGAAAGTACCTGGCGCAATAATTAGAGAAGGTGTATATATTGGTGATAATGCTGTAATAATGCCGTGCTTTATAAATATAGGTGCGTATATAGGGGCAAAAACGATGGTTGATATTAACGCATCAATTGGTTCGTGCGCGCAGATTGGGAAAAGTTGTCACATTGCGGCAAGTGCAGTAATTGGTGGCGTTCTGGAACCAGCGAGTGCACGACCTGTAATCATCGAAGACAACTGTTTTATAGGCGTACACAGTGCGGTTCTGGAGGGGGTAATAGTGCATGAAGGCGCAGTTATTTCTGCCGGTGTGATGTTAACTTCCGGAACAAAGGTGATCGACCGGGAAAGTGGACGAGTGACGTGTGGGGAGATACCATCTAATGCGGTTGTTGTTGCTGGAAATTATTCAAGTAAAAATGGAATAGGTATCAAGTGCGCAGTAATCATTAAATATCTCGATGAAAAAACTCATTCAAAAACAAGCATAAATGAGGCTTTGCGCGAGAACGGGGATGTGATAAAATGAATAGTAGGTTTGCGCAGTTACCAATACCAAAATGGCATCACAGATTCTAGAAAAAACATACAATCCTTCGCAGTTTGAGAAAGAAGTTTATGAAGCAACTATGGATAAATTTTATCCAAATAATGCTGATAAAATTTTTACGATTTTGATGCCTCCGCCTAATGTCACTGGGAGCCTACATGTTGGTCATGCGCTAAATTATACTATTCAAGATATATTGGTCAGGTATTACCGGCAGAAGGGGTATGACACACTTTGGCAACCTGGGATGGATCATGCGGGGATTGTGACACAAATGGTTGTATCGCGAGAATTAGAAGCCCTGGGCGTCGATGTAAAATCGCTGTCACGTGATGAATTGATTGAAAAAATTTGGGAATGGAAAGCAAAATCTGGGGGACGAATTTTTGAACAGCAGAAAGCCTTGGGATGTTCTGTGCCGTGGGATTATTCCAGATTTACGATGGATGAAGGCTTTTCCAAGGCAGTGATTGAGGCTTTTGTTACTTTATACAAAGATGGATTGATTTTCAGGGCGAAGAAATTAGTCAATTGGGACACGAAGTTCCGGACAGCTATTTCTGATTTAGAGGTCGTGAATAAAGAGGAGAAAGGTATGCTTTGGCATATCAATTACCAGATTGAAGGAAGTGATGACTTTATTACTATTGCAACAACACGTCCTGAGACTATGTTTGGAGATACTGCGATTGCAGTTCATCCTAACGACGAAAGATATAAGCACCTTGTTGGGAAACGAGCGAAAATTCCATATACAAATCGGTTGATAGGCATTATAGCGGATGAGCACGCGGATATGGAAAAAGGCACAGGGTGCGTGAAAATAACGCCAGCACATGACTATGACGACTTTGCAGTCGGAAAACGTCACGATCTTGAAATGATAACAGTACTAGATGAAAATGGACATATGGTATGTGACAAAAATGTGCCGGAATTTGTTCAAGGATTGTATCTCAAAAAAGCTAGAAAGATTTTGCTGGAAAAGTTAAGGGAAGATGGTTTTTTGGTTAAAGAGGAAGAGATAGTCCATACAGTCCCATATGGGGACAGGTCTGGAACCGTTATAGAGCCTAGACTAACTGACCAGTGGTTTGTTGATACAAAACCTCTAGCAAAGAGAGCTATCGAAGTTGTGGAGAGTGGTGAGGTGCGGTTTTTCCCAGAGAAATGGAAAAACACATATTTTGATTGGATGAGGAATATAGAGCCATGGTGTATTTCAAGACAAATAATATGGGGACATCAAATACCGGCATGGTATGCACCAAATGGTGAGATTTTCGTTGAAAGAACAGAAGAAGAGGCTGTTGCTGAAGCTGCGAAAAAAGGCTTTACAAAAGAGCAATTAAGACGAGAGACCGACGTTTTAGACACCTGGTTTTCATCTGGGCTTTGGTCTTTTGCTACTCTTGGCTGGCCTGAGAAAACAGAACGATTAGAGAAGTATTATCCAACTTCAACACTCGTGACCGGATTCGACATTATCTTTTTCTGGGTGTCACGTATGATGATGATGGGGCTGTATTTTATGAAACAACCACCATTCAAGGACATATATATACATGCACTGGTTCGGGATGATAAAGGACAGAAGATGTCAAAATCGAAGGGTAACGTAATCGATCCATTGGAAATAAAGGGTGAATTTGGCGCTGATGCTCTGCGGTTTTCTTTGGCGTTTTTATCAGTTCCTGGGCGTGACATAAAGCTCGGAAAAGACCAGATAAAGATTGCCAGAAACTTCATCACAAAAATTTGGAATGCTGCGCGATTTTTGCAAATGAAAGGCGTGACTTTTGAGAAAAAGATAACAGATATCAAGCTATCAACAAAATTAACTCACTGGATTGTCGCTAAGTTAATAAACTTTAGAAATGAAATTGACCAGAATATGGTTGAGTATCGTTTTGATTATGCAACGCGAAATATTCAATTTTTCTTGCGTGATTTGTTATGCGACTTTTTCATTGAAGCTATGAAATTTCAAGATGACCAAGAGACAAAGGATGTGGCAGGTGCTGTATTTGCTGAGTTTTTACGAATAGCAAATCCATTCATCCCATTCGTAACAGATCACTTAGCAAATGCGCTTGGGATTTGTGAAACATTTGTTACAGAAAAAGGTTGTGATTTGAGTGATATAAATGTGAATCTTGAGGATGTCCGTGAAACTGATGAGGTTCGCGAGCTTGTGCATGAGCTACGAGCAGAGAAGCATGCAAATGGAGAAAATAGCGAGAAGTACTTGACTCTTAAGGGTGAACTAACTGCGATTTCTGCGAAATTCGCCCAGATGGTCTAGTTTAATTGGATATAACACGTGAATTTACATCGCAAACATGATTTCATCGTTTGCGATTTGTCTTGGGGTTATCTAAAATTTGCGATAAAATGGTTGTATCGAATCGTTTTTTTGGGGACGAGCAATGTCTCTTTTTTCAAGCAAATCTAATGAATCTGTTGAGGTTTTATCGAAAATTTTGGCTGATTCATACGTTCTTTTGATGAAAACGCAGAGTGTCCATTGGAATATCGAGGGTAATCACTTTAGGGATATACATCTTATGACTGAGGGACACTACGAAAACTTGATGGTTGCCGTTGATGTTATTGCGGAACGCATCAGGATGGTTGGTGGAAAATCACCAGCGACGTTTGCAGAATTTTCGAAATTAGCGTCATTTACTGAAGAAGTTGAGGCGACTAATCAAACAGCGATGTTGGAAGAGTTGCTGAAAGCGCACGAAGCAATACGCACAGATATCATCAATGGAATAAAAAAACTTTCAGAAAGTGAAGATTTTGGGACTATTGATGTCTTGAATGGTCGATTGTCATTCCACGAGAAGACTATTTGGATGATAAAGTCAACTTTAGTGCAAAAATAGTTCACTGCTGAGGCTTATAAAGATGTGTAAGCCTCACAAAGATTTTTGAATTAGCAAACAGATTATTGTAGCATAAATCAGGGGGACTTATGTCTGTTTTTTTGTGGGGGATGGAAAAATATTTCAGAAATTAACGATTACTTAACCGCTTATGTTGGAACCTGAACTTGGGATGGATTGAAGAGCAGTTGCAGTATGGGTAAGCTTACTCATCTTTTTAAGAGAAAGACATTAGACGAATTTTTAAGAGTATTTATTTCAGACAGCACTATATTTCTGATGCACATTCTGAATAATAAAATTATTTATAAAAATAACTTTGATTTTATGGGAAAAATGCAAGTTTATAACCAGATAAATAGCCGTGCAAGATTGCCGTTGGAGATCATTATTTCAAATAAAACAATTTCATGCCGCTCTATTATTTTGGATAATTTATGTAAAAATGATATTGAAACGTTAGCAAAAAATATATTTTTTGAAAAACGAAATGGAGTAAATTTTGCGCTATACGAAAAAAAGCTCACTTATCGAAATGGAATTGCTCTGTTTTGCGATATGAAACTCAGTCCTGTTTTATCCACAATTTTGCACGAAATAATCAATATTGGAAATCCAGTTAACACGATAATCGCAAGTCCATTTTGGGTTGTAACAAATTATTTTAGAGAACATCCATCCGAAAAGAGAAAATTTAAAGCGCAAATTTTCGTTGTAACAACATCAATATGGCAAGAAGTGATAGCACTACATGATGATAAACATGTTTTTTATAAAAAATCTACTGACAATAATTTTGATGAAACCAATGAAGTCAACGATGTTATAAAATATATCAAGCAGATTTTTAATGTAAATTTAGACGATATTGCGATTTATTCATTTGATGAGGAAACATTAGATACGTTTACGACAAGCTCAGATATTACTATGCAAATAATTTCTTCTTTAGACGATTTTGTTATTGATAGAGAACAGCAGCTTTTCCGCCGAGCATTAAATTCCATTTGTTTATTAATTATGTCATTATGTTTTATAAAAACACTCATAGATATTGGACATATTACAAAATATAAACAAGAAATAACCAAAATGAATGATGCATTAAATGCATTTGATTCACAGATATTGGATGATATTGATATATGGTCAAACTTATCCTCGCAAACAAGTTTTTCTCATATTAACTTTAGAACCAAATTTGCTGAGAAAATGCGCGGAATAGATAAAAAATTGCAAAATGTTTCAATAGAAGTTAATCAAAAAAATGAACAAATTACCTTTCAACCTGTGTATGACGAAAAATGAAAAAAATTATACATATTAATTTTGCAAAAATCATAAATTTCATAAAGTCAAATCTTATTGCAAAGAGCAAAAGAAAAGCTTGTTTAGTTTTAAGCAGCGTGCTGCTATCTGTAATAACAAATATTTATAAAAGTGAAAAAGAAGAGCAATATCATCACAATCAAATTGAAATGAATCCCGTTATTGATATTGTATCAAACAAAGAAAAATGGGAGTTTATTCAAAAACATAGTTTTAACGGCAAATCTAATGATATAAATAAGTATATGCGACGTATATTTCAGGAAACTTATGCAAAACTAACCGATATAAAACATATATCTGAAACAAAAATCGATAAAATATCTGTGAAAACAATGAAGATATCGGGAATTTTTTGGCATGATGTGTTTATATTTGATTTTCTTGACAAAATTCAAAATTTTTCCCCAGGATTTGTTGATATAATTTCGATAAATATTGACAAGTTTGCGAGGAAAATAACTCATAAGCCCATTATAAAATTGGAGGTGACATGCAAAATTTTTCAAAAATTATAATTAGCGGAATTATGCTAAATTCTGTTGCTATGCCAGAAGAAACGACATCATTTTTCATGAATGATGAAGATTCAATAAAAGCGTTGTCTTTAGCGAAACAGAGCAATACAAATGATACGGAGCAAACATCGAATTTAAAGCTTTCTGGAATATTTTTTGTCGATGAGCAAAACTGGACGATTTGGATCAATGGCAAACCGTATTCGGAGATTGGGCAACATGAAAATTTTTCAATAGATGAAGTATCGGAAAGTGAAGTCACTATAACGACAAGTGATGGAGACACAATAACACTTTCCGTTAACTAATGCGCCGATGCGATGGCGGGGGTGTTGTAACAATTCGTAATAGCAACATTGCAAATCCTTGTGTAATAATCTGAAAGAAATTTTATTAATTGGTTTTAGCTATGTGTGGGATAATCTCCGCTTTAAGTTATGAAAATAATGTTTCCGATTCGCTCATTTCTGCACTCAGCAGATTAGAATACAGAGGGTATGACTCTGCCGGTATTGCGTATTTGGATGAAAATTCTCAATTGCAACGGATAAGAACTGTTGGGAAAGTGCAATATTTACGAAATGCTGTTGAAAAAAGCAATATAAATTCATGTATCGGCATTGGACATACGCGCTGGGCTACGCATGGCAAGGTAACCGAATTTAATGCTCATCCTCACGTTGCTGACGGTGTTGCCATAGTTCACAACGGCATTATTGAGAATTACCAAGAGTTGCGCCAAAAATTGGTTTCTGAGGGATATAAGTTTGAAAGCGAGACGGATACCGAAGTTGTCGCAAAACTCACAGCGAGCCATATAAAATCAGGGAAAAATTTCGTGGATGCGTTTAAGCATTCTATCGGCGAACTTATTGGTACATTCGCAATCGTGGCAATTTATGAAAAATCCCCTGACACTTTGCTTGGGGCAAAAAAGGGTTCTCCAATGGCTGTCGGGATTAGTCCTGACAAAAAAAGCGCTTATATAGCTTCCGATGCAGTTGCTCTTTCGACATTAGCGGATGAATTAACATACCTTGAAGAAGGCGATATTGTTGTTGTCACAAAAGGTGAACAAATATCGTATACTATATTTGATATGCAAAACAATATTGTAAATCGGCAAAAAGTTTTAAACAAAGTTTCATTAACCGACATGTCAAAAAGCGGATATGAAACGTTTATGTTGAAAGAAATTTATGAAGAAGCTATAGTTGCGCGGCGCACATACGACAGTTATAAATATGACATTGACGTTTCTAAATTTGACAATGTTTCAATTATTGCCTGTGGAACTTCATTTTATGCAGGAGTTCTGGCAAAATACTGGATAGAAAAATATGCCAAAATTCCAGTTGATGTTGAAATAGCATCAGAGTTCCGGTATAGAAATGCAGTCTTAAGGAAGAATTCGCTGTATATTTTTATAAGTCAATCTGGCGAAACAATCGACACCCTTTGTGCGATGCGACTTGTTAAAGAAAACGGAATGAAAACTATGGCGTTAGTTAACGTAGATTCGTCATCAATTGCAAGAGAAGCCGATTATGTTATAAAAACTGAAGCAGGGGTTGAGATTGGGGTCGCCTCGACGAAAGCATTTATAGCACAAATTTTATCGATTTTGATTATGTTTATCGGAAAAGAGAACATAAATATTGATGCAATAGAAAAAGCAATAAATTCTGTTTTAAATGCTGGTTTTGATTTTGCTAGGATTGCCAAAAAGTTGGCTGGAGGGCGAAGTTTCTTTTATATTGGTCGTGGAACGAGTTATCCGATAGCGCTCGAAGGTGCACTAAAAATAAAAGAATTGACATACGTTAGTGCAGAAGGGTATCCGTCTGGTGAATTGAAGCATGGACCTATAGCAATAATTGATGAAGATGTGTTTACGATTGCATTAGCTCCATTTGATCAATATTTTGAAAAGACTATATCCAATACGCAAGAAATTTTAGCTCGGGATGGAAAAGTATTGCTTATCACGACTGAGGATGCAACGGCATCGTTGGGCATGTTCAAAAATAATGCAAATATTGAGTGTGTATTTTTAAAGCAAAACGAGGATAAATATTATCCATTCGCCCTGACGACATTGATTCACTTGTTGGCCTACTACACTGCTAAATCGAAAGGATACGACGTCGACAAACCACGCAACCTCGCAAAATCCGTGACAGTTGAATAGAAATCGTTTGAACGTTGAATCTTAATAAAAACTTGCTCTGGATGCGTCATGACAAAGCAATCCAGAGCGTATCAACTTTCCATATCATCGACAGATTGCGTTTTTTCCCCGGATGTCGTATAGTGAAAAGGAGTGATAGTTCTGGGGCACGTAGGCATGGTACCCAAGTTTTTGACGTTTCTGAAAGACGTTAAGGCAGAAGTTGGCAAGGTGACTTGGTCGTCAAGGCAAGAGGTTGTTATAACCACAGTCGTTGTTTTCGTGATAGCATTGGTCGCGTCGCTGTTTTTTGCGTTGGTTGACACTGGGTGGTATCGCGTTATTCATGCGATTATCGGGAGATAAGAATGGCTGAGCAGATAATGCAATCGAAGGCGAGATGGTACATAGTTCATGCTTATTCCGGTTCGGAAAGTAGAGTTGCTAAAGTAATACAAGAGAATGCTGAGAAAAAAGGTCTTTCGGCCTATTTCGAGGAAATCTTGGTTCCGACAGAGGAAGTTACAGAGATAAAGAATGGGCAGAAGATTAATGTTGACAAAAAATATTTGCCTGGATACGTTCTTATCAAAATGGTAATGACCGATGACACGTGGTATTTGGTTCGAAATGTACCAAGAGTTGCAGGATTTTTGGGAGCAAACGGCAAACCAGCGCCGATAAGTGAAACTGAGGTCAAGAGGATCGTGGATCAACTCAAAGCTTCAGCTGAAACTCCAAGAGTCGCAGTCGATTTCGAGATTGGAGACCAGGTCAAGATTACTGATGGGGCGTTTGCTTCATTTAGTGGATTTATAGAAGAGATTGAAGATGATAAGCAAAAACTTAAAGTTTCTGTTATGATCTTCGGTAGAGCAACTCCCGTTGAACTGGAGTATACTCAAGTTGAAAAAGTGTAGGTTTTGTGGGAGATTTGGTCATTTGATCGAGAGCACCACGAAATTTTTTGTTTAGGAGAAAAAAATGGCAAAGAAAGTTGTTGGATATATAAAGTTGCAAATTCCGGCAGGGAAGGCTAATCCTTCGCCTCCGATAGGACCTGCTTTGGCGCAAAAGGGGCTGAACATCATGGAATTTTGCAAAGCTTTTAATGCGAAGACACAGCAGATGGAACCTGGGATGCCAATTCCTGTTGTGATTACTGCTTATGCAGATAAGAGCTTTACATACGTGATGAAAACTCCGCCTGTAACGTATTACATCAAGAAAGCTGCGAAGATAACCAGCGGTTCTCAGAAAACTGGCATAACGGCTCCTATTGCAAAAATAACGATGTCTCAAGTTAATGAGATAGCAAAGGCGAAGATGCAGGATCTGAATGCGAATACAATCGAATCGGCGGCTCAAATGATTATTGGTTCTGCCAGGTCTATGGGCGTTGAAGTTGTGGAGGGCTAGAGTATGGCGCACATTGGAAAAAGGATTGCTGATTTGAGAAAGAATAACGATTTGGATAAGGTCTATTCTTTATCTGAGGCAGTTGATATTGTGAAAAAATCTGCAACTGCGAAGTTCGACGAAACTGTGGATATAAGCATAATGCTCGGGATAGATGCTTCTAAGCAAGATCAGGCTGTACGTAACGTCGTAAATCTTCCAAACGGCACTGGTAAAACATACCGCGTTGCCGTGTTTGCAAAAGACCAGAAAGCAGAAGAAGCAAAGAAAGCTGGGGCAGATATAGTTGGCGGTGAGGAGTTGGTTGAAATGATACAGAAAGGTGATATGCCTTTCGATCGATGCATCGCGACTCCAGATATGATGGCTTTGGTCGGACGTGTTGGTAAGATACTGGGACCTAAAGGGCTGATGCCTAATCCAAAGCTTGGAACTGTGACTATGGATATTGCAACTGCTATAAAAAATGTCAAAGGCGGACAAATTGAGTATCGTTCTGAGAAAAATGGTATCGTGCATGCTGGAATCGGCAAGGTTAGCTTTTCGAAAGAGGCTTTAACCGAAAATATAAAAGCGTTTATCGATGCTGTTGTTAAGTCAAAACCAGCTGGAGTGAAAGGAAACTATCTGAAAAAGATGACACTAAGCTCTACAATGGGAATTGGCGTTCAGTTTGTTGTAGAATAAAAAGAGTTTTGTGAGATTTTGTTTTTGTGATAAAATCTCACAGAAAAGCACTCGGTTGATGCTGAGTGTTGTCGAAGACTGTAGGTTCTGGATGCTAGTTGCGCAGATGGATTAAAGGCTGGGAGGCTACCTGCAATAGACAGAAGCAGTGTTTTTGATGCTCCTTCTGTATGTGTGGTTTATGTGAGGAGAAAGGCATGTTAAGGAAAGAGAAAGAGGCTTTCGTATCACATATCAGAGAGGAGTTGATTAACTCTTCAATAGTTGTTGCCGTGGGCAGAGAACCGGGAATAACAGTTGAAGAGGTAACGAAGCTCCGCAAGGATATGCATAAAGCGGAAGCTAATCTTAAAGTTCTAAAAAATACATTGGCTCGCATAGCAATAAAGGATTCGACACTAGATTCGATTGGAAAGTATCTTGCTGGCTCAACGGGGTTAGCATATTCGAATAATCCAGTCGGAATGGCAAAAGCAATTTTTGAGTTTGCAAAAACAAATGAGAAGTTGAAGATATTTGGCGGAGTGATGGATGGCAAAGCAATAGCGCCAGATGTTATCAAGGAGCTTGCATCGTTGCCGTCTATGGATGAGCTTCGTGCCAAGATTATCGGGCTTCTTACTGCGGCTGCTTCGAAAATTGTTAGGACGGTTAAAGAGCCGTCGGCGCGTGTCGCGAGGGTAATTGCTGCGAAGAGTTGATGGAAAATAGTTTGGTTTTAAAAGGAGAAAAAAATGGCTGATTTAGCAAAGATAGTTGAAGAGTTGTCAGGTTTAACAGTGTTGGAAGCTGCAGAGCTTTCGAAAATGTTGGAAGAGAAGTGGGGTGTAAGCGCTGCTGCTGCGGTTGCGGTTGCTGCTCCGGGTGCTGCTGCCGGAGGTGCTGCTCCTGCTGAGGAGAAGACCGAATTTGACGTTGAGTTGACCTCTGCTGGAGATAAGAAGATCAGCGTTATCAAAGAGGTTAGAGCTTTGGTTCCTGATTTAGGATTGAAGGAAGCGAAGGATTTAGTGGATGGAGCTCCAAAGATGGTGAAATCTGGAGTATCGAAAGAAGAAGCAGAAAAGTTCAAAAAACAGCTCGAAGCAGCTGGAGCCAAAGTCACGATAAAGTAATCAAACAGAGACACCGGGGCGGAATACGCCCCGAAATTTTTTGAAAAAGGGATTATTTTTGGAAGGATTAGAACATCATGGTCAGATCTTATACAGGACGAAAGCGTTTTCGTAAATCTTTTGGTCGAGTCAAAGAAACGACACCAATTCCTAATTTGATATCGTTACAAAAGCAATCGTTTGATTCATTTTTACAGTATGGTGTTCCTTCAAAAGATATGAAAAATATTGGTCTTTTAGGAATATTCAACGAGTTTTTTCCAGTAAAGGATGCGGCCGGCAAAGCGCAATTGGAATTCTGTGGATATGACTTTGATGAACCGAAATATACAGAGGAAGAGTGCAGGCAACGAGGAGGCACTTTTTCCGCTCCAATAAAGGGGAAATTCAGGCTTGTGGTTTGGGATATAGATCCAGACACTGGTGCTCGTGCGGTGAGAGATATAAAAGAGCAAGAGGTTTATTTAGGAGAATTTCCGATAATGAACGAGCGTGGGACTTTTATATTTAATGGTATAGAGCGGGTGGTTGTGTCACAGATGCACAGAAGTCCTGGAGTGTTTATAGATCACGATGGCGGAAAGACGCATTCATCTGGAAAACTTTTATATTCGGCACGAATTATTCCTTACCGTGGTTCATGGATAGATTTTGAATTTGACCATAGAGATGTCTTATATGTTCGCATAGACCGAAGACGCAAAGTTTTGGCGACAACTTTCTTTATGTGCTTAGAAAGTAAGGAAACAGAAGAATATAGAAAGCAAATGAGACCGGGAGATACTATTCCAGATGATTGCGTAACTGGAATGTCAAAAGAAGAGATATTAAACACATTTTATAATAAGATAAAATACACAAAAGTTAAAGATGGGTGGTCTATACCATTCGATGCTGAGAATTGGAAAGGAATACGGCTAGAGAAAGATTTAGTTAATGAAAAAACGAGAGAAGTTGTTGCGAAATCTGGAGATAAATTAAATCCTAGAGTTATGAAAATTCTTGAAAATGAAGGGGTAGAGAATATTTTTGTGACAAATGAAGAGCTGATTGGGAAATACATAGCAAATGATGTAATAGATGAAACGAATGGAGCTCTAAGTTTTGAGGCGGGAGAAGAAATAACTGAAGAAACGATTGAAAAAATAGAAAAGTTAGGATTAAATTCAATTGAAATTTTATTGATAGATGGGCGTAATTCCAACCCTTATATAATAGATACATTTTCATATTCAAAATGCACAAATCGTGAAGATGCGTTTATAGAATTATACAGAGCGTTAAATCCTGGAGAGCAACCGACCGTATCAGGCGGAGAGGAGTTGTTCCATAACTTGGTACAAGATCCCTCGAAATATGACTTGTCAGAAGTCGGTCGTGCGAAGATGAATGAGCGTCTTGGGCTGAATACGCCGGATGATATTAGGACTTTGCAAAAAGAAGATTTGATAAAGATAGTAAAGTTGCTGTTCGATGTTAAAGACGGAAAAGGCACGGTAGACGATATAGATAATTTGGGAAATCGACGTGTACGTTCGGTTGGTGAATTGATGGAAAACCAGTGTCGCATTGGTATGTTGAGGCTTGAGCGAACGATACGTGAAAAATTGGTGGCAGCAGACATAGACACTTATGTTCCAAGTGATTTAATCAATGCTAAACCGTTGATAACATCGGTGAAAGAGTTTTTCCTTTCTTCACAATTGTCGCAGTTTATGGATCAAACAAATCCGCTTTCAGAAGTTACTCACAAGCGAAGGTTGTCTGCGATGGGAAGTGGTGGTGTGTCGCGAGAACGAGCTGGATTTGAGGTTCGTGACGTGCATCCAACACACTATTCCAGGTTGTGTCCGATCGAAACGCCGGAAGGTCAAAACATTGGTTTGGTGAACTCATTGGCAACATATGCAAAGATCAACAAATATGGATTTATAGAAGCACCATATAAAAAAGTTATAGATGGCAAAGTTACTGACGAAGTTGTTTATTTAACAGCGACAGAAGAAAGCAAATACGCTGTCGCGCCAGCTGGTGTTGCAAAGGATAAATCAGGAAATATCACGGATGATTTGGTTATAGCTCGAAAAGCCGGAGGAGACGTCGGACTTTTGCCAAAAAATGAAATCTCGTATGCAGACGTTTCGTCAAAGCAGGTTGTCTCTGTTGCTGCTTCGCTAATTCCTTTTTTGGAACACGATGACGCCAGCCGTGCACTGATGGGATCAAACATGCAACGCCAGGCAGTGCCTTTGTTGAGATCGGAGGCTCCTTTGGTCGGCACAGGCATGGAAGAAATTGTGGCGCAAGATTCTGGTGCATCGATAAAAGCTAAGAGAGGAGGCATTGTTGACTATGTTGATGCCAGGAGAATAGTTGTGCGTATAACTGATGATAAGGATGCTGGTGCTGATATATACACGATATCAAAGTTTCAATGTTCGAATATGGGAACTTGTATAAATCAAAGACCGATAGTAAAAACTGGTGATGTTATTGAAGAGGGCGATGTTATAGCTGATGGAGCGTCAATAGACAATGGTGAGCTGGCTCTTGGGCGTAATTTGCTTGTTGGATTTATGTCCTGGAATGGCTATAGTTTCGAAGACTCGATTGTATTATCCGAAAGAATGGTTAAAGAAGACGTTTTAAGCTCAATACATATCGAAAGCTTTGAAGTTATGGCGCGGGATACGAAGCTTGGAAATGAGGAAATAACTAGGGATATCCCAAATATAGCGGAAGATTCGTTAAGAAATTTGGATGAATCGGGAATAGTTTATATTGGGGCTGAAGTAAATCCTGGCGATATATTGGTTGGAAAGGTGAGTCCGAAGGGCGAAACGACGATGACGCCTGAGGAAAAATTACTGCGGGCTATTTTCGGAGAAAAGGCATCTGATGTGAAGGATAGTTCATTTAGGGTGCCACCGGGAATTTCCGGAACTGTCGTTGATGTTCGAATATTAAGACGTCGAGGAGTCGAGAAAGATGAACGAACAATAGCTATAGAACGTCAACAAATAGAGGAATTAATAAAAAATCGGGATGCAGAAAAAACGATAATAGAGCAAACCTATTGTAGGCATATTGGCAGCAAATTAGTTGGGCAAACACTTGTATCTGGTCTACATGAAGTGAACGAGGGAGAAAAGGTAACAAATGAAATGATAGAGCATATGTCGTTTTATTTGATAAAGAATGTCGTTATAAGGGATGACAAGAAACAACGGGTTATAGATAGTTTGGTAAAACAAGCAGAAGAAAGGTTATCTAAAATACAGCAGAGATTTGAAGAAAGCGTACACAAATTGCAAAAGGGCGATGATTTGCCAACAGGCGTTTTGAAATTGGTCAAGGTTTATATCGCAAAGAAGCGCAAAATTCAGCCAGGAGACAAAATGGCAGGGCGGCATGGAAACAAAGGGGTTGTTTCTCGAATACTACCTGTGGAAGATATGCCTTATCTTGAAGATGGAACTCCGCTTGATATAGTTCTAAATCCGCTTGGTTTGCCATCGAGAATGAACGTTGGACAAATTTTGGAAACTCACTTAGGCGCTGCGGCGCATGGACTTGGACAACAGATACAACAAGCGCTGGAAAAATACAGGAAAGACGAGGCGGATTTAGGCTCGGTAAAAGATGTTGTTTTCAGCGTATACACCGATCCTGTTGACAAAAAAGATTTGAAAGCATTGAATGATGAAGAATTTATAGAGCTTGCAGAAAATCTGCAAAAAGGTGTTCCTGTAGCAACACCTGTCTTTGATGGAGCGACTTTAAACGATATTGAAACACAACTTGAGAAAGCCGGGCTTGACAAATCTGGACAAGTGACCTTATACGATGGAAGGACTGGAGAGCCATTTGACAGGCAGGTAACAGTTGGATATAAATACATGCTGAAACTGCATCACTTAGTCGACGACAAGATACACGCTCGTTCAGTAGGGCCATACAGTTTGATAACCCAGCAACCGTTGGGTGGTAAAGCTCAGTTTGGAGGGCAACGTTTCGGTGAAATGGAAGTTTGGGCACTGGAAGGCTATGGAGCTGCACATATATTGCGAGAGATGCTAACAGTAAAGTCAGACGATGTAAGCGGAAGAACAAAGGTGTATGAATCGATAGTTAGAGGAAATAATGAGGTACAACCTGGAACGCCAGAATCGTTTAATGTTTTAGTCAAAGAGCTGAAATCATTGGCACTGAATGTGTCATTTGAGAAACGGACAGACCGGACGAATTTAGAAGAAGAAAACAAGTAGGAGTTACGGCAATGAATTTTAATAAGCGTTTTAGAAATGCTGAAACTGAGCAAGAGACTGAGGATTTCGATTCAATCAGGATATCAATAGCAAGTCCTGAGGAAATACGTTCCTGGTCTTACGGTGAGGTTAAAAAGCCGGAGACTATAAATTATAGGACATTTAAGCCGGAGCGGGACGGTTTGTTTTGTGCACGCATATTCGGACCAGTAAAAGATTACGAATGCGGATGCGGACGGTATAAGCGCATGAAATACAAGGGAATTGTGTGTGAAAAATGTGGCGTTGAAGTGACAAAAAGCAGAGTACGTCGAGAAAGGATGGGACATATAGAACTTGCTGCTCCGGTTGTTCACACATGGTTTATGAGGTCAATACCCAGTCGGATATCGTTGATATTGGATAAGGGCGTGAAGGATCTTGAACGGATATTGTATTTTGAGAAATATGTTGTGCTTGATCCTGGATTTAGCCATTTCACACCATATCAAACAATAACAGAAGAAGAATATCAGGATGCACTGGATAAATATGGAGAAGACTCATTCACGGTAAGTATCGGAGCTGAAGCTATACGCGAAATGTTAAGGGCGATAGATTTGCCAGCTGAGATAGCAAAGTTAAAGGACGAATTGACTACGGATATAGTCGATATTCGTAAAAAGAAGATTGTTAGACGAGTAAAATTACTTCAAGCATTTTTAGACAACGAAACGAAACCGGAATATCTGGTCTTGACTGTTTTGCCTGTCATTCCGCCAGATTTACGTCCTCTTGTTCCTCTGGACGGTGGACGATTTGCGACGAGCGATTTAAACGATTTGTATAGAAGGGTTATAAATAGAAACAATCGTTTAAAGAGGCTTTTGGAATTAGGCGCACCTGACATAATAATCAGGAACGAAAAGAGGATGTTGCAGGAAGCGGTTGATTCGTTAATCGACAACAAAGGGCGCGGAGCAAAGTCGATTGTCGGAACTAATAAGCGTCCTTTAAAATCGCTGTCTGATATGTTAAAGGGAAAGCAAGGTCGATTTAGGCAAAACCTTTTGGGAAAACGTGTTGACTATTCCGGTCGTTCTGTTATCGTTGTCGGGCCTGAATTGAAGTTGCATCAATGTGGATTGCCTAAAAACATGGCTCTAGAGTTATTCAGACCTTTTGTATATTCAAAGCTAGAAAAATATGGTCTTGCGAGCAATTTGAAAACGGCTCAGAGGATGGTAGAGCGTGACCGTCCTGAAGTTTGGGATATTTTAGAGGAAGTGATACGCGAGCACCCAGTGCTTTTAAACCGTGCTCCAACGTTGCATAGGCTGAGTATACAAGCATTTGAGCCGGTCTTAATTGAGGGAAAAGCGATACAGTTGCACCCGCTAGTTTGTACGGCATTCAACGCGGACTTTGACGGCGACCAAATGGCTGTGCATGTTCCGTTGTCTATGGAAGCCCAGCTGGAAGCCCGTATATTGATGCTATCGACAAATAATATTTTGAGTCCTGCGAGTGGTCGTCCTATTGTCGTTCCATCAAAAGATATAGTTCTCGGTGTTTACTATATGACTATGGTTGTTGATGGCGAAAAGAATGAAGGCATAGCTCTCGCTAGTATAAGCGAAATAATGTATGCCCTAGAAAACAGGGTTGTGACGTATCACACAAAAATAAAAACTCGCGTTCCTTACTATAGGGAAGATGGAAGCAGTGAATCCAAAGTGACAGAAACAACTCCTGGACGAGTGTTATTTAGCCAGATATTGCCAAAACACCACATGATAAAATTTGACGAGATAAATAAAGTTATGACGTCATCAGATATTAGCAACATAATAGATGAAATATATTTTTATTGTGGGCAAAAGGCAACTGCTATATTCGTCGACAAAATAATGGAAATGGGCTTTAAATACATGACACGAGCAGGTATTTCCTATGGAAAAGATGACCTAGTCATTCCTACTGAAAAGAAAAAATTGGTCAAGGAGACTGAAAAGATCGTAAACGAATATGAGCAGCAGTATCTCGATGGATTTATAACACAAGGTGAAAAATATAACAAAGTTGTTGATGCGTGGGATAAATGCGGTGACAAAGTTGCGGAGGCTTTGATGAAAGCAGTATCGAAGACAGAGAAGGGGCAGCAACCAAACTCTGTTTACATGATGGCGCACTCGAAAGCCAGAGGCTCAATGGCACAGCTTAAGCAATCTGCCGGTATGCGTGGTTTGATGGCAAAGCCAAATGGAGAAATCATCGAAACTCCTATCGTGTCAAACTTTAAAGAAGGTCTTTCGGTTCTGGAATATTTCATATCAACGCACGGAAGCCGAAAAGGTTTAACCGATACAGCATTGAAGACCGCGAACTCAGGGTATTTGACTCGGCGATTAGTTGATGTTGCAAACGATTGCATCGTAACTGAGGATGATTGTGGAACAACGAAGGGACTACTGGTCAAATCACTATATGATGGCTCAAACGTGGTTATGTCTCTTGGAGCACGTATCCTTGGCAGGTTTGCTGCGGCAGATGTCATAAATCCCAATGATGGGAACCTGATTGTTCCAAAAGGCGGATATATAGATGAATATAAAGTTAAGGCCATAGTGGAAGCTGGAATAGATGAAGTGTTGGTGCGTTCTGCTGTGACTTGTGAGAGTGAACATGGAGTTTGTGCGAAGTGCTATGGGCGAGATTTGGCTCGTGGAACTGTCGTGAGCGTTGGAGAATCTGTTGGTGTTATAGCGGCACAATCCATCGGTGAACCTGGAACGCAGCTTACTATGAGGACATTCCACATTGGAGGTGCTGCTCAAAAGAGTGCCGAGAAGTCGAGCGTGGAAGCGACAATGGATGCGCGAGTGTCTTATAAAAACCTAACTTTTTCGAAGAATAGTTCTGGAGACGTTATCGCTCTAAGCAGAAAAGCAGAGATAGCACTGATAGATAACAACGGGCGAGAAAGATTCACCTATAAAGTGCCTTATGGTGCAAAGATGAAAGTTTCAGCTGGAGATGCAGTAAAAGTTGGGCAGGTGCTGGCTGAGTGGGATCCATACACAACTCCTATTGTTTGCGAAGCTCCTGGATATGCGAAGTTCGTTGACCTAGTTAATGGGCAATCGTTGCGTGAAATAGTGGATGAGACGACAGGTATATCGAATAAAGTCGTTGTTGATTGGAAGCAATCCTCAAGTTCAAAGAACTATAAACCGATGATATCTTTGGTAGACGAGGCGGGACAACAGGTTATGTTGGCGAATAAGCAAGAGGCTAGATATCTCCTGTCGATAGACGCCGTTATAAACGTTGAAGATGGAGCGCCTGTAAAGGCTGGTGATATCATAGCAAAGATACCAAAGGATGTTGTAAAGACTCGAGATATCACGGGTGGTTTACCAAGAATTTCTGAACTGTTTGAAGCACGCGCGCCTCAGGATCCAGCAATAATAGCAGAAATAGGAGGTACGATTGAATTTGGGAAAGACTATAAGTCAAAGAAGCGGATACTGATTGTTCCTGATGAAACTTCTCAAAATAAGCCTGTGGAATACTTTGTTACAAAAGGTCGGTCTATAGTTGTCCATGAAGGAGACTATGTCAAGCCTGGAGATATGCTGGTTGATGGAAACATTGTGTTAAGCGATGTGTTAAGGATACTAGGTGTAGAGGCGATGGCAGAATACTTGGTAAATGAGGTTCAGCAGGTGTATCGTCTGCAAGGTGTTCCTATAAACGACAAACATATCGAAATAATAGTTAGACAAATGTTGCAAAAGCGCGAAATAACAGATGCCGGAGATTCAACTTATATTGTTGGCGACGAAATAGATAAAGATGATTTAGTGGAAGTGAATACCGAGCTCTTACGAGAGGGCAAACGTCCAGTAGTCGTCACACATGTGCTTCAGGGAATCACTAAAGCGGCATTACGCACCCGATCCTTTATTTCTGCGGCATCGTTCCAAGAGACGACTCGCGTTTTAACTGAGGCTTCGATATATGGACGAGTTGATAATTTGCTTGGATTAAAGGAAAACGTTATCGTAGGTCGACTAATGCCAGCCGGCACAGGTGATATCGTACGCAAATGGACGGAAGAAGAAAGATTGAAACATGCACAATCTGAGACTATGTCTGACGTATCGTAATGATAGTTGATGCAAAGGAGCTCTGTTTTAGTGAATATAAAGGAAAATGCAGAGCTCTTTGCATCGATTATGGGGATAAGAGAGTTGGAATAGCGATTTCTGATATAAATTGGATGATATCCTCCCCTCTAGTAGTTTTGTCCAGTCAGGGTGTGTATCGTGGCATAAGAGAAATAGTCGAAACACACGAAGTAGGAGTTATCGTGGTTGGCGAACCAATAGCGCTGAATGGAGCTAAAGGTGGGAAACAACTGGAAAAGGTGAACAAATTCGTCAGAAAGCTAAATGAGATGTGTGAACGTATTGCTATAGTAATGTGGGACGAACGGTTGAGCACATGTGGAGCAGAGCGTATAATAACTGGATGTAAAAGCAGGAATAACCGAGACAAAATAATAGATAAAGTTGCGGCTAGTTTTATACTAGAGGGATTTTTAGAACACGTCTCCAATACTTTTGCAGTATCTTGACGAAACTCTTGGGAGATGTACTGGTTGGGGTATTTTGAAAGAGATGATATGGTTGTGCTAGTATGAAAGCGTGAGGATTTATGCTGGGAACAACTATGAAACTTCTTGCAGCGAAGTTCTGCTTATTAAGAATGACGGTGTTTCTTTTGTTGGTGATAGCTGTTGCGCTGTTAATGTTTGACAATTTGAAGAATGCTTTTTCATACAATATACAAATAAATTCGATAATTTTAGCTTGCTTTATCACTGGCGTTGTTATTATATACAAGAGGATTTTTTTATACGATAACGAATATGTCAAATTGTTAACTTATAATAAGTTGACTAGAACTGACAAGGATAGCTTAAAAATACTCACGCCTATTGTGTATTACTTATCTGGGGCGAAAAATTTAGCAACGCAATCAAAGATAAACACTGTAATCGCAAGCGTAGAAAAACGAATTGACGATTATGGAAATTTTCCTAAATATTTATCCGGTATACTTATCTTTTTGGGATTATTTGGAACTTTTTGGGGGCTATCACAGACTATAGGAAATGTTGCAAACATCATAGATAACCTCGGAATAGATCAGGCAGATGCGTCTGAGTCTTTCTCGAAATTGAAGGATAGTTTGCGTATTCCGCTCTCAGGAATGGGAACGGCATTTGGATGCTCGCTCTTTGGATTGTCCGGTTCGTTGATTTTGGGATTTTTGAATATCAATCAGAAACGGGTAGCAGACAGTTTTTTATATAAGGTGGAGGAGTGGATAACAAACAGCACAGTCAGTCTAACCGCTCCAGATGGGGGGATGGAGTATCACGGGCAAGTTTTTTCGATGGGATTGTTGGAAAAAACGATAGAGATGATATATGCGTTTCAAAATCAGCTGAAAGAGTTTGAAGGAAACAGGATAACGTTGATGGGGGCTCAGAAGGATTTTGCAAACAAGATTTCACAATTAACAGATGCAATGATACAGCAACAGAGCTTGCTTCGAACGATAGGAACAACTCAGGTCGAAATGCAGAATATGAGTAAACGTATGAATGAAACCGTGTGGACGGAAATGATTGGGAAGTTGGACAGTATAGAAAAATCATTAACAGAGTTGGTGCAGGGAACATACACAAATCGTGACTACGTGGTTGAGAATTTAGGCAAGGATATACGTATGATATCTAAAACTCTTTCGTCATTGATGAGATAAATATGAATGGATTTAAAGAGAGACTAGATTCGATACTTGTGCATTATGATGATGTGCAACAGCAGTTAAGTTTTATGGATAAGTATAACACACCCGAATACGCAGCACTGACACAGGAATATGCGGAACTGGAGCCAATAACTGTATTGATACGAAGATTGTTTGCTGAGGCGCATAAATTAGACGAAACAGAACGCATAGCGAGTTGTGAAAGTGATGTTGAAATTAAAGAAATGGCGAATGAAGAAATTCCTCACATAAAAGAAAATATAAAAAAGCTTGAGCATGACATAAAGGTAATGCTTTTGCCTAAAGACATAGATGATGAGAAAAATGCGATAGTAGAGATACGCGCAGGTACTGGAGGCGATGAAGCGGGCTTGTTTGCAGCAGATCTTTTGAGAATGTATGAGCTGTATGCAGAGTTGCATGGATGGCGAGTTGAAGTTCTGGAATTTTCGGAAAGTGGAATAGGCTCGATAAAAACAGCTTGCGTCTCGATTATAGGAAAAGGCGTGTTCTCACGCATGAAATTTGAATCAGGAGTTCACCGTGTGCAACGTGTTCCTGAAACGGAATCTGCTGGGCGAATACACACTTCAACTGCGACTGTAGCTGTGTTGCCGGAGGTCGAAGACGTCGATATTGAAATTGATGAGAAAGATTTAAAGATTGATACTTATCGTTCTTCCGGAGCAGGTGGTCAGCATGTCAATAAAACCGATAGCGCTGTGCGGATAACGCATATACCGACAGGGACAGTCGTTGCTGTGCAAGATGAGCGGTCGCAATATAAGAACAAAGCAAAAGCAATGAAGATTTTGCGATCAAAGATATACGAGCACGAGCGAATGAAGCAGAATGAGCAACGTTCAGGCGATCGTCGTTCACAAATCGGCACAGGCGATAGATCTGAAAGAATACGTACATATAACTTTCCTCAGGGGCGGGTTACGGATCACAGAATAAATTTGACATTGTATAAAATAGATAAAATAATGAATGGCACATCTTTAGATGAAATAATTGATAAATTAATAGAAACAGATCAGATTGAAAAGATAAAAGGCTCAGAATGAAGAAACGAAGAAAGGGCTCCAGCTCGAAATTTTTCTATTTATTGTGTGCAGTTATAGGTGGAAGTATTGGTTTATATTTAATGAAGTCTCAGATATTTTCAATGTTGAATTCAACATATAATAGCACAATAAAAATTGCTAATTTAAGGATAAACCAGCTAGACATCACTGGTGCAAGTCCAAAGGTGTCTGAGATGATAAGGCATAGACTACACATAAATAGCAACACTTCCATGTTGGACGTTTCTGTTGATGAAGTCTATAATAAAGTGATTAGCATATCTTGGATAAAAGAAGCTATAATAAAGAAACAGTTGCCAAATGTTTTGCAAATACACATAACTGAAACGACTCCGATAGCGATATATCAGCAGGATGGTAGATCTGTTTTGATAGATAAAGATGGAAAATTTTTGGAAGAAGTGCAAACAAAATATAATCAGTTACCACTTGTGTCAGGACTGAATGCACCAGGTCAAGTTGCCGCAATTTTGGATATAATACAGAATTATCCCAATGTATATGCTCATCTTGAAGCTCTCACATACGTTCGGGAGCGACGCTGGGATCTTATAGTTTCTGGCAATAAAGTGAATTTACCAGAGAAACAGGAAACAGTTGCGTTGGACACCTTGGAGCGACTGATTCAAAGCGGAAAGCTGAATGAGATATCAGGGGGGCAAATTGACCTCCGATTTGCAGGACAAATTATAATGAATGGGACAAAGATACGAAATATACCCGGGATTTGAACATAAAATCCGGTATATGCATATTTGTGGCTAACTTAAATATGTGCTATGATGTGTCATCGCTATGCATTGTTGGTTTGATTTGTGAGGTTTTTTTATAAAATTTTAGTGGCGTTCGTTGTTGTTTTATTGCTTGGCTCTATCTTTACTTTGCCGCATTGGAACTTGCCTGAGGTAACAGCTGGAGGGGGCGACGGTTCAGTGCAGGTGTATTACATAAGTTTGGATAAAGCGGAAAATAGACGGCAAGAATTAATACCAAGACTTGAAAAGCTTGAATTACCGTATGAGAGAATACATGCGATATATGGCAAAGATTTGCCTCAAGAAGAGAAGGACAAAGTTGTACGAAAAACGTTATACACGGTTTTGATGAGGAGAGCACCTTTGGATGGAGAAATAGGATGCTACCTCAGCCATCTAAAGGCTTGGAAGACTTTTCTTAAATCTAAAAACTCATATGCATTGATATTAGAGGATGATGCAAAATTTAATCCGGACGAGTTGCGGGATATGGTTAATTTGCTTATACAAAACAAGGATAAGTGGGATTATGTCAATTTAGACCCGCATCGGGAGGGAAATGGGAAAGTTATAGCGAAACTTTCGGAAAAGCATACTCTGCTTGTTCCAAGACAAAGGGTATGGATAGCTACAGGACAGCTAATCAATCGAAAAGCTGCGGCTACACTTGTAAAGCACGCGTTACCAATAGTAATGCCTTTAGACCATTATATATATCGCTCATGGGAACTGGGGTATAGGTATCGCTTGGTATATCCAAATGTTGTCTTCCAAGATTTTGAAGACAGTTATATTGAACGAGAAGGATACAGTCGAAACATATATTGGAGATTATCTAACAGGATCTATGTATTTATAACCGGAGTTATGAGCTATATCACAGCGAGCTTTCAGTAAGGAAAAGAGAAGATGATGATGAACATTATAAAGAAGGTTATACTAGTGTTGATAGCATGTTTTGCGATTGTATTGTACAAAGCTGTATTTATGTTACCTCATTGGAATTTACCTGAAGTGGAGATAGGCGAGGGAGATGGTTCAGTTCAAGTGTATTACATAAGTTTGGATAAAGCAGAAGATAGACGAAAAATATTGATGCCTAGGCTGGAAAATCTTGGACTAACATATGAAAGAATATATGCAATATATGGAAAAGATTTATCACAAGAAGAAAAGGATAAGAGGGTAAACAGACAGATATTCAAAATAACGCAAAGAAGAGAAGTGGAAGATGGAGAGATAGGATGTTACCTCAGTCATCTGAAAGCTTGGCAGACTTTTCTAAAATCTAAAGCTTCATATGCATTGATATTGGAAGATGATGCAACATTTAATCCGGATGAGTTGCGTAATATGGTAAATTTGCTATTGCAAAACAAGGATAAGTGGGATTATGTAAACTTAGACCCGCATCGGGATGGGAATGGGCGTGTAATACAAAAATTGTCTGATAAACATAAACTGATAGCCCCGAGGCAAGTAGTGTGGGCCACTGTGGGATACCTGATAAAAAGAAAAGCAGCAGCTACTTTGATAAAACATGCCTTGCCGATGGTTGCACCAGTAGATATCTATATAAATAGAAGTTGGGAGCTAGGTTATAAATATAGAATAGTATATCCAAACATACTAGGGCATGATTTTGGAGATACATATATCGGAGATAGAACCAAGGTAACTGTGAACAAATATATAAGATGTCTGGCCAAGCTGAACTCTCTGATACGAGATTTTATGTGTAAAATGATGGCGAAATTTGGATAATGGAAACGAAATGAGAAAGAAAAATAGCATTATTTATACATGCATTGTAAGCTTATGTCTTGCAGCAGTGTTTGTTTTACCACACAAACATTTACCTAAGATAGATGCGGGCGCAGGGGATGGGAGTGTGCAGGCATATTATATAAATTTGGACAAGGCAGAAGAGCGACGAGAAGCGCTGCTTCCGCTTTTGGAGGAATTGGGTATACCATTCGAGCGAATACCGGCTATTTATGGAAAAGATATACCTAAAGACGAAAAAGATAAACTGGTGAATAGAACGATATTCAAAATTTTGATGCAAAAAGATGTGTTGGACGGAGAAATTGGATGTTATTTAAGTCATCTTAAGACATGGACAGAGTTTCTAAAGACAAAACATTCATATGCACTAATTTTCGAAGATGATGTCGTATTTAATCCTGAACAACTACACAAGTTGGTTAATTTATTGCTCAAAAATTCCGACAATTGGGATTGCGTTAATCTAGACACGCATAGACCTGGTAATGGTCGAGTAATAGCACAAATATCAGGGAAATATAGATTAAAGGCACCAAGTCGACGCGTCTGGAATGCAAGTTGCTATATCATAAATAGGAGAGCTGCACGTAGTTTAATAAAGCATGCATTACCAATTAGAATGCCTCTGGATCATGTGTTATATAGGTCGTGGGAATTGAGTTATAAATTTAGGACTGTCGAGCCCAAAATTGTTAAACAAAGAGGAGATAGTACGTATATACAGCACAATAGAAAAAAAGAGATTTGGTATTTGTATATACCTAGTCATTTATTTCGTATAACAAGTCAGATAATGACCATAATAATGGCGTATGTAAGGCGTTGATTTATCTAACCTTCATCAGCGCCAGTCCGAGTATCCCGAGAACGATAGAAATGATCCAAAATCTAAACACAACCGTAGCCTCTGACCAGCCTTTCTTTTCGAAATGATGATGTATCGGAGCCATAAGAAAAATTCGTTTATGTGTTAGCTTATAATATAGAACTTGTATAATAACTGATACAGTTTCTACAACAAATACGCCTCCTAATATCGCAAATATAAATTCATGCTTCGTTATAACAGATATAAACCCCAAGACGCCACCTATAGCAACTGAACCGGTATCTCCCATAAACACCTTCGCAGGCGGTGCATTAAACCACAAAAACCCCAGGCTAGCACCGATTAAGGCACTTATGAACACGCATATTTCGGACATGCCAGAAATATACTGCATATGCAGATAGTCTGCAAAGACTGTGTTTCCAACTAAATATGAAATAATAGCAAGACAAATGGAAGATATTATGACAGGTCCCATCGCCAGTCCGTCTAGCCCATCCGTTAGGTTGACAGCGTTCGAGCTACCCACGGTTATGAACATTCCCCAAATTACAAAGAAATATCCAAGATTCACATAAAAATTCTTAAATATCGGGAAAAACACGCTCGTGGTTTCGCTTGAACTGAATATCTTCATATAAATGCAACAGCATCCTATTGCGACAAGCGACTGCAAGGCAAATTTCTTTTTCCCTGAGATTCCGTGATAATCGTTTTTGCTGACTTTGCGATAATCGTCATACGCTCCGATTAATCCAAAACTGAGAAACAAACACAAACAAAGCCATAGATATGCGTTGGATAAATCGCCCAGGCAAATGCTCCCGAGAAAAACTGCTAAAATTATTAAGATGCCCCCCATTGTTGGTGTGTCTTTTTTGGTTTCCAAGTGAGACTGAGGCCCGTCTTCTCGAATAGGTTGTCCGTGTTTTTGGTGTGCTTTTAGAAAAAATATAAATTTGTTTCCAACAAGCAGAACAAAAAAGAACGATAATAGAAAAGCACATATCGACCGAAATGTGACATACTTAAATATGTTTAAATATGAACAACCAGCACCAAAAGTTTTGTATATTAAATTGAAAAACATTTTACATATTCAACAAATCTATCAAGTCCGATACTGAGCGAACCTTTCAATAGAACTATACTACCATCTCGAACTATTTCCAATATCTTTTCAATAATAGAATTATCAAGTTGTTCAAAACACTGAACATCCCCTGCTTGCAACATAATTTCCCACAGATTTTTATTACCTATGAAAAACACTTTTTCTAGATTTATTGATTTTAGTTTTTCCGCAACACGGTCATGGTAATACCGTTCATACTTGCCGAGTTCTTTCATTTGTCCTATAACTGCAATTTTGGATAAATTTTGCATCGTATCTAATCGCTCAAGAGAGGCAAGCATTGCTGTTGGACTTGCATTATAGCAATCATTTATTATCTCAAATGATTTTCCATGGATGTTATATTTTTCAATATTCCCGCGCCCTGTTATAGGAGATAGTGTCAAGAAAAATGGTAATAAATCATCAGTAGGCAATCCCATAGCATATATTGTTGCAAGTAAAGTTGCGGTGATGTATGTTAAATGTTTTGTCTGAAATGGAACTTTGTATGCCATAACCCCGTTTGGGATGTGTAATATTACTGTATTAGCGTATTCTTTTATGTAAAAATCATTATTTTTTGAAAAACCAACTGAATAAGTATTAATCTTTTTGTTCTGGGCTACATTGCGTATTTTATCTGCAAATTCAGAATCTCCGTCAAAAATTAGACTTCCGTGTGTTTTTATCCCATCAATTATAGAAATTTTTTCATCACCTAACTGACATTTATTTTCAAAATTACCGATATGTGATTCGTATATATTTGTTATAACGCCAATGTCTGGCTCTAAATATCGGGAAAGTTCAGAAATTTCACCACTATGCGATGAACCTATCTCAAAAATTCCGAACGACGTGCCTTTTTCAAGCTGACATAAAGAAAGCGGCACCCCGTATATTGTATTATAATTTTTCTTAGCACAAAACGAATTGTATTTTTTTGATAAAATTTCATTAAGCCAGAATTTTGTAGTAGTCTTCCCGACACTTCCTGTTATAGCAACTAGTTTCCGCAGATTTACCTGATCTTTTATATACGTTCCAATTGACTTTAACGTTTCTTTAGTGTCTGCAACTGTGATAGTCTTTTCGGGCACAAAATATTTTTCATCACTTATTATTGCCAAAATCGCTCCAGCTTTTATAGCGTCTTTAACAAATTCATGCCCTTTATTTATCGCTATAAAAATATCTCCCTTTTGTATATTTCTTGAATCAATAGATATCCCTTGCGCAACAAAGTTTGGCATACATGCAATTTTCAAAATATCACTTAGAACACAAGAAGCGATCTGCATCTCAAACCTACCCCTATTTCATTGAACCAATGAGCATTCTACCATAAGCTTAGCATTCTTGTACATTGGTTGACGTTGATATGTAACCTGTGTTATGCTATTTAACAACACAGATAGATTAAGATGAAATGATGAGCGAAGTGGATTTTGAGATTGGCTCTTGGGTTGTTTATCCTTCTCATGGTGTTGGGCGACTAGATGGAATCGAGACGGTTGAGATTGATGGTGAACAAATGCCGTTCT